>CAJBSQ010000750.1 GCA_903958265.1 uncultured Planctomycetaceae bacterium | reverse complement strand
TTTCCGACACGCGGCGGACGACGTCGAGCATGATGTCGCGGCCCTCGTGGCTCGCCGTGATGTCGAGGAACACCAGTTCGTCGGCCCCCTCGGCCTCGTAGCGGGCGGCAACCTCGACGGGGTCACCCGCATCGACGAGGTCGAGGAACTTCGTTCCCTTGACCACCCGGCCACGGTCGACGTCGAGGCAGGGGATGATCCGCTTGGCCAGCACCGGGCGTGGCTCCTTCGCTTGTCAGTCAGGACGGTCGGGCGATCCGCCCCTCGTCGGGGCTCGAGGCGGTGGCGTAGAGTCGCCGCGGAATGCGGCCGGCCAGGAACGCAAGCCGGCCGGCGAGGCACGCCGCCCGCATCGCCCCGGCCATCCGCACCGGATCCTGCGCGTGGGCGATCGCCGTATTGAGCAGCACGCCGTCGGCGCCCAGTTCCATCACCTCCGCCACGTCGCTTGCCGTGCCGACGCCCGCGTCGACGATCACCGGATAGGTCGGATCGCCATCCTTCAGATACTCCAGGCAGATCCGCAGGTTGTTGGGGTTGAGCAGCCCCTGGCCAGAGCCGATCGGGCTGCCGGCCGGCATCACGCTGGCGGCGCCGAGATCCTTGAGCCGTCGGGCGATCACGGGATCGTCGCTGGTGTAGACGAGCACGGCGAAGCCGTCGGCGACGAGTTGCTCCGTCGCCGTGAGCGTGCCGACCGGATCGGGCAGGAGGGTCTTGGTGTCGCCGAGCACCTCGAGCTTCACCCACTCGCTCGACCGTGAGCCCATGTCCCGCAGCAACTCGCGGCCGAGCCGGGCCACGCGAACGGCGTCGGCGGCCGAGTAGCAGCCGGCGGTGTTGGGCAGCAGGGCATACCGCGACGCATCGAGATGGTCGAGGATGTTCTCACCCGCCGTGTTAACGAGCCGTTCCCGGCGGACGGCCACGGTCACGCAGTCGGTGCCCGAGGCTTCCAGGCAGCGGGCCATCTCTTCGTAGGTGGCGTACTTGCCGGTGCCCACGATCAGCCGGCTGGCGAGCACGTGCCCGCCCACCACGAGCGGGAGGTCTGCGGATTCTTGTGCCCGAGGGGCGATCGCCTCCGAATGGCTCATGCTTCTCTCCACCTCAGCCGCCGCCCACGAACGTCACGATCTCGATCTGTTCGCCACCCACGAGGTGACGGCCGGCGAACCGGGCCCGCGGGATCACGTCGCCATTGACCTCGACGGCGATCGGCCGTCCGGCGAAGCCCAGGGCCTCGACGAGGTCGTGGAGCGATGAGCCCACCGGCGCTGACTCCGCACCGCCGTTGACGGTGACGGTCAGCATGTCTTGGGCGTCGATGCCATGGCCGCCGCTCATTCTACTGCACCTTCGCCCCGCCGCCGCGCGGCCGGGCGATGTCGAGCGGCACGAGCTCGGCCATCACGGGGGCGGCCCCGCCCGCCGTCTGCTGGGCGTTCCAGGGGATGCCGTAGGCGACCGTCACGCCCGTCGCGGCGTCGGTGACGTAGAGCACCGACGAGGCCATTCGCCCGCCACCAGCGCCCCCGAAGCCGGCCAGCCCGGGCACGAGCAGAAACTTCGGGTTCTTGACCTTACCCGGCTTGAAGCCGAGATCCTTGAGCACGTTGTAGCGATAGGAGACACCGAACTTCGAGGTGTTTTGGCTGAGCACGCCGCCGGTGAGATCGCCGGTCTCGAAGTCGAGGACAAAGAAGCCCTCCACGGTCGAGTCGATCGGTGCCGTGCAGACTGCAAAGGATTCTTGAGACAGCGAGGTCATCGCGGCGACCCGCGGCAGCGGGCCTGCCGTGGGCCTGCCAAGGCTGGAGCCGACGAGCACTCCGACGAGGGCCGAGGCTACGGCGACCGCGGCGACGGGCCAGCCACGCACGAGAGATCGACGAGTCATGCGAACGCTCCTTCGGGAGGGGGCAACGGGAAGACGGGTGAAAGGCAACCGGCGGCGGGCCGTCAGGGCACGACGACCGGGGCGGATTCCTGAATGACCGAGAGCCGAAACGCACCGATGGCGTGCTGGCCGTCGTCGTACTGCTGGTCGAGCGTGATCGTCACCGGCGCGCCAGCGGCCGGCCGCGCGTCGGGATCGATCGTGAACGTGGCTTCGTGTGGCTTGCCCACGCCTCCTCCGATCGCCCAGCCGGTCTCGGCCTTGTCGTCGATCGCATTCGCGATGCCGTAGTTGGGCTGCTCGAGATCGGCCATCGCGGCGGTGAATCGCACCGCGTGGGGCGTGTCGGTCGCCCCCGGCGTCCCGGCGAGCACGGCGAACGTGCTGAGCACGAAGTTGCCGTTCCCGGAGCGGCCCGGGCCCTTCTGTGGCAGCGCGTCGTCGGTGAGCACCTCCAGCCGGATCGCGGTCACCGCGCCGCCCGCGGGCAGCGCGGTCTTGAGCGTGTAGGTATCTTTCGCGAGCGGGCCGGTCACGCTGACGATCCCGTTGGCGGCAATCGTGGCCGTGGCGCCTGCCATGCTCTTGAACTCCAGCGGCACGAGCGTCATCGCCTCCGGGGCGGCCGCCGGCGGCGGGGAGGGCGGGGGAGCGGGTGGTGGGGGAAGCAGTCTGGCTGCGGGCGTCGGCACCAGTCGCGGCCCCTTGTGCGTGCCCAGAAAGATCGACGCGTTGTCGGGAGAGAAGGCCACCGTCCAGACGCTCGACTCCGCCTTCTCAGGCCCCTCCTGCTCGCCCTTCGCGGCAACGTCCCAGAGTTTCACGCTGCCGTCCATTCCGCCCGTCACGAGCCGGCCACCATCGCGTGAAAACGCCAGCGACGTCACCCAGTCTCTGTGGCCGGCCAGGGTGGCGAGAGGCTTCGAATCGGCGACTGTCCAGAGCCGCACCGTCCGGTCGGCGCCACTGCTGGCGAGCGTGCCACCATCGGGGGAAAAGGCCACGGCCCAGATCGCGTCGGTGTGGCCTTCGAGCCGACCCT
>CAJBSQ010000749.1 GCA_903958265.1 uncultured Planctomycetaceae bacterium | reverse complement strand
TGGAAGGCTCACCGAAACTCACCTCAGGACACAAGAAATCAACTGCGAATTCCGCGCCAAAGTTGACGCTGCGCGGAAACATTCCGCGGATGCCCAGTTTTCCACGGGCACGGCACAAAATATCCCCTTTTAGGGGAGCCGCGGGCTACTCGACAGGTTTCGCCATGTTGGCGAAACGTTTCGCAGGAATTGCGAAACACTTTCGCCATTTCTGCGAAATATTTCACCAGATTTGCGAACGCGTCAGGCTCTTTTTTTGGATTCGAGGCCGATCTTGTGGGGTATTCTTGGATTGGCTTCGCCAACCGAAGAACACAGAGCGAATGCCGTGCCAACGGCCTACGCGACGGCGCCGATTTCCGGCGCCCTGCCCTAAGTGGGAGTCCCGCGCGGGCTAACGCCAGTACCGCCCACCGTAGGTGCAGGTTTTCCTACCTGCACTCCACCCTGCGCCAAAACCGCAGGTAAAAAACCCGCGGCTACATTCGGCGGGCCAAAACCGCAGGTAAAAAACCCGCGGCTACGGCCGGCGGGCCATGCGCCAAAACCGCAGGTAGGAAACCCGCGGCTACGGCCGGCACCCCACGCGCCAATACCGCAGGTAAGAAACCCGCGGCTAGATCCGACGGCCCCTGGCCGCTGCCCAACGCCACCCGACCGCTTACGCCGCCGCGTTGAACGCGAGCGTCGTCTCGAAATCGAGCAACTCGACGTCGGGGCTCATGAAGCCGGGCCGAACCGGTTCGGTTCGGGCAAGGTCCGTGGAGAGATACTTCTTGTTGTCGTCGCAGAAGATCGTGGCGACCGGCGTGTTCCAGCCCTGCCGTTCGAGCACCTGAAGCGCCCCGAGCAGATTCGCCCCAGACGAAATCCCCACGCCCAGCCCAAGTTCCCGGGCCAGTTTCTGGGCCATGATGATCGCGTCGCCGTCGCTGACCTGGATCACGGGGGCCAGCCGATCGAGCCGGAGAATGCTCGGAATGAACTCGTCCGACACGCCCTGGATGCGATGCTTGCCCACCTTGTGGCCCGTTGACAGCGTGGGCGACTCGGCCGGCTCGAGCGGATAAACCTTCGCGTCGATGCCGCGGGCGGCGAATGCCTCGGCGACGCCCATCACCGTGCCCCCCGTGCCGACGCCCGCCACGAAGGCGGCCGGCGTCAGGCCGAGTCGGGCGAACTGCGCGACGAGTTCCGGACCGGTGGTGGTGGCGTGGGCCCGCACGTTGGCCTGGTTGTCGAACTGCCGCGGCAGGAATACCCGGCCCAGATGCCGCCCCAGCGTCTCGGCATTGGCGATGCTGCCCAAAAATCCGCCCGCCTCCCGCGAAACCAGCCGAATGTCGGCGCCGAACGAGCGGATCACCGCCTTGCGTTCCTCGCTCATCCAGTCGGGCATGAAGATCACAACGGGATGCCCCAGTGCCGCTCCGAGCGCTGAGAAGGCGATGCCCGTGTTGCCGCTGGTCGCCTCAACGATCGTGTCGCCGGGGCTGAGCGCCCCCTGATCGATGGCCGTTCGGACGATGTGGAAGGCCATCCGGTCTTTGATGCTGCCGGTGAGATTCAGGTATTCGGCCTTGGCATGCACGCGGCACTCGCGGCCCCGATACCGCAGCCGCACGCTGACCAGCGGCGTGTCGCCCACCATCGGGCGAAGCCCGCGAAGCCGACTCAGGCGGATGTCATTCTGCATGGATCAATCCACGGGGAGCGCCTTACGGCAGCTCGCCAACCTCGCCACCGGCGGGCGTGACCCCCGACCAGAAGATCGCGGGATCGACGTCGCCAGACACACTGCGGACGCTGGCATCGAGCATCCCGATCGTGATCGTGCCGGGATGAATCCCCTGAAGCAGCAGACCGTTGGCAGCCGCGGGCGTCGGCTTCTCCTGGATCGGCGGCGACAGCACATCGGCCATCGCCCCGCTGGCCTGGGAGTTGAAGCCGCCGTTCCACGCCCCGGTCTGACCCGGCGCGATCGACTTGGCGGGATGGTTGGCACGGCCGAGCGGTGCCGCGGTGGTGGTGTCGGGGTGGGCGAACGTGGGGGCCTTGGCTCCGCTGCGGGCGCTGTACTGCGACACCACGGTCGCTCCATTCGCAACCGTGCGGGCGTAGGACTCTGCCAGCGAGATCGTCTTCGACGTTCCGTCCTTCACCTTCCGGAGCATCGGGTTGTCGGAGTAGAGCGTACCGTTTGAGAGATACGACACGGTTCCCGGGATCGCCGAGTTGCCGCTGAACTCCTGGGCGACCATCTCCTTCGTGGGATCCGACGAGCAGTTGAACGCCGGCACGAACGGGAGCCTATTGGTCAGCAGCGTGGAAACGCCCGTGAACGTCTGCCGCAGCGCCTCGTCCTCGGCGTACGACATGATCAACACGTGCAGCGGATAGGTCTGGGGCGTTCCGCCCGACGACGTCGAGCCGCTCTTGACGACGTTGGAGAGGGCGTCGGGCAGTTTGTCGCGTTTCGCCGAGGCGTAGTTCATCACCGCGAGCGACACCTGCCGCACCTGATTGCCACACTGCGTGCGTCGGGCCGACTCGCGGGCGCTCTGCACTGCCGGCAGCAGCAAGCCGATGAGGGTGGCGATGATCGCGATCACCACGAGCAGTTCGACCAGCGTGAACCCCCGGCGGACGCCTCGCGGCCCGCCAGGAATCGCTCCGAGCCCCGTTGTCGTCATGAAACACACCTGCTGCGAAAAGGGGTGCTGGCTTCCCACTATTGTTCACTCCTCCAGTAATCTATAACCTCCGGTGGCACCGACGCAAACCCCCTGATTCGTGACCTCCCGTGCCTTGGGGGTGGCGAGTCGCTTCTGCCGTCCGCGATCCCACCATGTCGTCCATCGGCCTCTTCGGCGAACTGGTCCTCGCCACGGTGCTCGCCCTGCTGCCGGTGACGAATCCGCCAGCCTCCGCCCCTGCCTTTCTGGCGATGACGGAGCGAATGACACCGGCCCGACGGCTGGGGCAGTTGCGGGCCGCCTGCTGCTTCATGGCCGGGATCCTGATCACGTTCCTCGTGGCCGGATCGCTGATCATGCGGTTCTTCGGGATCTCGATTCCCGGCCTCCGGATCGCCGGGGGCCTGATGGTCGCCGGCATTGGCTCGAGCATGCTCACCGGCGCGGCAGACCGCCGCCCCACCGAGGCGGGCGACGAGGCTCCCGAGAACGATCGCGACATCGCCTTCTCCCCGCTCGCCATGCCGATGCTCAGCGGGCCGGGGTCGATCGCCGTGACCCTCGGGCTCACGTCCCTCGCGAAAACATGGATCGACTACGTGGCGATCGCTATCGGCATCGTGGCGGTGGCCGTGATCGCCTACGCAACCCTGCGGGTGTCGGGGTCGATCGTGGCCGTCATCGGCCGCACGGGCATGAACGCGCTCACGAAGGTGATGGGGTTTCTGCTCCTGTGCATCGGCATCCAGTTCATCGTCAACGGCGTGCTCGGAATCGC
>CAJBSQ010000748.1 GCA_903958265.1 uncultured Planctomycetaceae bacterium | reverse complement strand
TGACGTAGTGAGGCGGGGTGGCAAAGAGTTGCACCTGAAACGGGCCCCGCCGATACCAGAGAATCGACGTGACATCTTCGACACGGTGTACCACCGGGGCATCGATGAACGGCACGAGCCCGATGGGCCCAGCGTTTTTCATGAACTCGGTGAGAAACTGGGTCAGCACGTCCATGAGTAACGATTCCTGCTTATTCACGCTCGAATTCGAGTGATCGACGCCACGCGTAGCGTAGCAAGTCCAGCGGTGGGACATGGGCGGTCGCGTGTGAGGCCTGGATTCTACGGCACAGCCCAGAGCGGCAGAAATCGGCGGAGTGCCGAGGGCACTTCAAAGCTCGTGACCATGAGCCGGGCTCGCCCTTCGCTCATTCGATACCGGCTCTCAGGGGCATGGGCAGCCCCTCACGGATACATCCCGCGCCTGTCACGAAGAGCGTGCTCCCGGCAGGCATCCTCCTCTTCACCAAGGCCCGCTGACGCTTGGTGCATCGCGGCCGGAGCGGCTACGCTCAGGCCCATGAATCAGCTCACCTATGCGACCTGCCGTGAGGCCGAGATCCGCAGCCTCTTCGACACCTCGGGCCTGTGTCTCGAGATCGGCCCGAGCTACAACCCGATCCTGCCGAAGCGGGACGGCTTTCGCGTCGAGACGATCGACCACGCCGACGCCGACGAGCTCCGCGCAAAGTACTCGACGCACCTCGGGGTCGACATCTCGCGAATCGAAGACGTGAACCACGTCTGGCGGGGTGAGCCGCTCTCGGAACTCGTGGGCTGCGGCCGGTTCGACGTCGTCGTGGCCTCGCACGTGATCGAGCACACGCCCGACCTGCTCGGCTTCGTGAAGGAGTGCGAGAAGACGCTCGCCCCCGGAGGTCGACTCGTGCTCGCGGTGCCCGACCGGCGACGGTGCTTCGACTTCTTTCGGCCGGCGTCGACGACGGGTGCCGTGCTCCAGGCCCACCACGAGGGCCGGACGCGGCATGCTCCGGGCAGCGCGTTCGACTTCATCGCCAACTTTTGCACGTTCGACGGCCGCCAGGGCACCGGCACCCAAGCCGCCGAGTCGTTCACGCTTTCCAATCCGGTCACGTCGGCCGGAAGGGCCTTCGGGGAGTTTGCGGAGGCGGGTGAGTACCGCGACTGCCACGGCTGGGTGTTCACGCCTTCGAGTTTCCGGCTGATCGCCAGCGACCTGGCGGCCATCGGGGCAACCGACCTCAAGGAGGAGTCGTTCTGGGAAACGCCGATTTTCGAGTTCGTGACGATCCTGTCGCAGGCGGCGGCCGGCTGCCCGCTCGACCGGGCGAGCCTGCTCGTTGCCGCCCATCGTGAAGCCGCCGAGCCCGCGGCGCCGCAGCCGGGAAAAAACTGATCCGCCCCGGGTGGTGCGATGTCGCCAGACCGTAGGAGGGCAGGCATCGAGTGGCGGACGCGAGCGCTGGTGGGTGCGGATCGTGCCGCCCCCACCCGCGCCTCCCCGGAAATGCGGCCTTTCGCGGCTGCGGTCCGCTCTTGCGACCGCCGCGCGGGCGGGTCTATAGTCCCGCCCCCCTTCGACGGCCCGCGATGCCACAGCCACTCTCTTATCTCCACCGCCCTTCCGCACGCCGGCTCGCCGCCGTCGCGGTTGTTTGTTGGTTCACGGCGGCCGCCACAGGCCAGGATGCCTCACCCCGCGGAGCCGTGGAGACCGCCCAGATTCCGACGATCCCCGCCACCGTCTCGCGGCCCGACAGCTGGCCGACGGCCAAGGGGAAGGCCGGCGACAACCACGTGCTCTCCAGCATTCGTGCCAATCCGGGCAGTCCGCTCGAACCGGTCGGCGAACTGATCGCCAGCGAGGTCGCCAAGGCGGTGGCGCAGGGTGAGTCTGGCGACGGATCGCAGGGAGGTGTCGTTCAGGCGACATTCGAGGCCGAGGCGGGAAAGCCGACGCCGCTCCAACCGGGCTTTCAATCGCTCGAGGCCGCGCAGGTCGTGGCCCGGGTCGGCCCCGAGGTGGTGCTGGAGGCTGACCTGCTCACGCCCAAGGCACTGGAATGGCTGGAGAAGGTGACGCCGGGCATGCCGCCGGAAAAGGTGCGGGAACTTCGACTGCAGATCTGCCAGCAGATCCTCCCGTCACACGTCGAGACGCTGCTGGTGTACGTCGACGCCTGCCGGGAGATCCCGGCCGATAAGCTTCCCGACATCCGCAAGAACGTCGACCGGGCCTTCGATGAGCAGCAGCTCCCGAAGATGATGAAGGAATCAAACTCGCCCAACTCAATGGAGTTTGAGAAGACGCTCCGGGCCCGGGGCATGTCGCTTGACCGGATGCGGAAGATGTTCTTCGAGCGCGGGCTGGCCCAGGAATGGCTCCGCAAAAACGTGAAGACCGACGAGGAGGTTCCACACGCGGAACTGATCGCCTGGTATCAGAACCACCTCGCCGAATACGACTACCCGGCCAAGGCCCGCTTCGAGGCCCTGACGGTAAAAATGGGGCTGAAGCGGTCGCGACAGCAGGCCTGGGACATCCTCGCCTCGCTGGGCAACGAGGTGCTCGCGGGCCGGCCGCTCGATGAGGTGGCCCGCGGCCGCTCCGAGGGGCCGACGGCCTCCAGCGGTGGCTCCTTCGACTGGACGAGCAAGGGCAGCCTGGCGTCGGTCACGCTCGACGATGCGATCTTCTCGCTTCCCGTCGGTCAGCTGAGCACGATCATCGAAGATGGCGAGCAGCTGCACATCGTCCGCGTGGTCGAACGAAAAGACGCGGGTCGGATCTCTTTCATCGATGCCCAGGTCGAGATTCGCGACACCCTGCTCGTCGAGCGCCGTACCCATGCCACCGACGAATACCTGACGAAACTCCGCCACCGCACCCCGATCTGGACGGTCTTCGACGACCGGGGGGGCAGTTCCGCCGAGCCGCAGTTCACGGCCGGTCGACCCACCGGCCCCGTAACGCGCTAGCCATGCGACGGTGAACCGCACGGCGCGATCGTGCCCCACGGCCGACGATTGCCCACCCTCGCCTCGAGGGCTAGACTTCGGCTCTGAACGTCGCTTCCCTCCTGCAGCCCGTGGCGCCGTTCTTGCGAGCTGCCTCATGCCGCTGGAGACCTGCCGATGACCGCGACCGCCCGGACCGCTCCAGCCGCCACAGGCCCCCAGCCGCCGTGGCCCGGCACGAAGGCCGACGGAACCGCGAAACTCGAGTTCAACGGTAGCTCCTGCGAGCTGCCCATGGTCGTCGGCACGGAAGGCGAGCGGGCGATCGATATCGCCAAGCTTCGCGCTCAGACGGGCCTGATCACCCTCGACGAGGGCTACGTCAACACCGGCTCGACGACCAGCGCTATCACGTTTCTCGATGGCGACAAGGGCATCCTTCGCTACCGCGGCTATCCGATCGAAGTGCTGGCCGAGAAGTGCGATTTCGTGGAGGTCGCCTACCTGCTGATGTTTGGCAACCTGCCGACGGTCGCCGAACTCGACACCTTCCGCTCGTCGCTCTCACACCACACGATGCTCCACGAGGACATGCGGAGCTTCTACGGGGGCTTCCCCCGCGATGCCCATCCGATGGCGATTGCGGGCAGCGTGGTCGGGGCGCTCTCGACCTTCTACCAAGACTCCCTCGATGTCCGCGATCCGCGGCAGGTCGAGGTGAGCCTGCACCGGCTGCTCGCCAAGCTCCCCACGATCGCCGCCTACAGCCACAAGAAGTCGTGCGGGCAGCCGCTGATGTATCCCCGCAACGACCTCAACTACTGCGAAAACTTCCTTCATATGATGTTTGCGGTGCCGTGCGAGGAATACCACATCGACCCCGATTTCGCCGATGCCCTCGACATGCTCCTGATCGTGCACGCCGACCATGAGCAGAACTGCTCCACGTCGACGGTGCGGATGGTCGGCTCGAGCGATGCGAATCTGTTCGCGAGCATCTCCGCCGGCATCTCGGCCCTCTGGGGACCACTCCACGGCGGCGCCAATCAGGCCTGCGTGGAAATGCTTGAGAAGATCGTGGCCGACGGCGGCAACGTGAAGAAGTACGTCGAACTGGCGAAGAAGAAGGATTCCGGCTTCCGCCTGATGGGCTTCGGGCATCGGGTCTACAAGAACTACGACCCCCGGGCGAAGCTGATCAAGGCGACCAGCGACAAACTGCTGGCGAAGATCTCGCGTCACGACCCGCTGTTTGATATCGCCCAGCAACTCGAGGAAGCGGCCCTCGCCGACGACTATTTCATCGAGCGGAAGCTCTACCCGAACGTCGACTTCTACTCGGGCGTGATCTACCGGGCGATGGGGATCCCGGTGCAGATGTTCACGGTGCTGTTTGCGATGGGCCGCCTGCCGGGCTGGATCGCCCACTGGATCGAGATGCACCACTCGCCCACCAAGAAGATCTGCCGACCGCGGCAGGTCTACTCCGGGGAAACGCTCCGCGAGTTCCAGCCCATCGACAAGCGCGGCTGAGGAGCGGGTGGAGCCGCGGGATAGGCTCGGCACACGGCCGGTCACTTTCCCGAGCGTTTGCCACGGAAAATCTCGCTGAGGATTCGGCCGCATTCGTCGGCGAGCACATGACCGACGTGCTCGACGCGGTGGTTGAGCCGCGGGTCGTCAAACAGCGTGTAGAGCGAGGCGACCGCGCCGGCTTTGGGGTCGGCCGCTCCCCAGACCACGGTCGGCACCCTGGCCTGGAGGATCGCTCCGGCGCACATCGGGCAGGGCTCGAGCGTGACGTAGAGCGTGCAGCCTTCCAGCCGCCACGAGCCGAGCGTGGCCGCCGCCTGGGTCAGGGCGATCATCTCGGCATGGGCCGTGGGGTCGTTGAGCTGCTCCCGCTGGTTGTGTCCACTGCCGACGACCCGCCCGCCGGCGACCACGATCGCCCCCACCGGCACCTCATCTTCCGCGGCGGCCGCACGAGCCTCCTCCAGCGCCAGCCGCATCCACCGGTCGTGGGGCCGGCCGCCCGGGAGCAGCAAGCCCGCGCCCGGGAGGTCATCGAGGTCATCGAGGTCATCGAGGTCGTCGAGGTCGTCTGCGTCATCCATACCTCCGCACTCTATAGCGGGGGCGTGGCCCGGCCACAAATTGTCCGGCCCACGCCCGCTTGGGAGGCCTCCTCTGATCGGGTACGCTTGTGGAACCCGTTCACCTCCCGAGGAATCGCATGGATCCGACCCTGCTCCTGCTCCGCTGGGCCCACGTGCTCGCCGCCATCGTCGCGATGGGGGGGCTGGTGTTCGCCCGTTTCGCGCTCCTCCCGGCACTCTCCGAACTCGATGCGTCCACGCGAGACCGCGTGCACGAGCGGATTCGCCGGCACTGGCTGCCGTGGGTGATCGGCGCGATCACCCTGCTGCTGGCCAGCGGTCTCGCCAACTTCCTGCTCTTCAACGCCCGCGTGAAGGGGGAGGAATGGGCCGACGGCCAGTGGATGCGGGAAACGAACTACCACGCCCTGTTCGGTGCCAAGTTCCTGATGGCACTGGTGGCATTTTATCTCGCCAGCGCCCTGGTAGGCCGGGGCGCGGGCACGCAGTGGGTGCGGAACGACCGGGCGAAGTGGCTCTCGGTGACGATCGGCCTGACGCTCGGGGTGGTGCTGCTCTCGGGCTGGATGCGGCAACTCCACACCGGCCCCAACATGATCGCCGCGGGCGACGGCGGGGTGAAGATCGACGCGATGTCGAGCCGCAAACCGCGGCGAGACGAGGGAGAAAAAGCCGATGGACAAGAAAGACAAGAAGCGGATGGAAGTGCTGCAGCAGAAGATCGCCAAGCTCCAGCAACTGCTGGCGGGGGCGAAGAAGCAGCCCGATGACCCAGCCGAGGTGCCGCGTCTCGAGAAAGAACTCGCGGCCGCCCATGCCGAGCTCACCACGTTGAAACAGCACTGATCGCGGCGGAAGGGATCGGCATGGGTCTGGGTGATTTCTTTTCCGCGCTGCTCGGCGGCTCAGGGAGAGTCGATCTCTGGAAGCGGTTCGAGCGGATGCGGGAGAGCACCTCCGGCACCATGTCGACCTTCTACAAGGTTCGCGATCTCAAGACCGGACAGATCCAGGGACTGAAGGTCGTCGACGCCGCCAAGGCGGCCCCCGTCGAGGGCCGCTATAAGTCGCTCGGCAAGCCCACCGAGGGGGAGATCGGTCAGCAGATCACCGGACCCAACATCGCCCGCACGCTGGAATGGGGGACGGCAACGACCGGCGACCCCTACATCGTGCAGGAGTTCGTGGAGGGATCGCTCCTGCACACCCTGATCACGGCCAAGAAGCCGTTCACGCCGGCCCAGAAAATCGACCTCGTCACGCAGGCGGCCAAGGCGATCAAGACCGTGCACGATGCGGGCTTCGTGCACCGCGACATCTGCCCCCGAAACTTCATCCTCGGGGCCGATCAGCGGCTCGTGCTCATCGACTTCGGCCTCACCGTGCCCGACAAGCCGGCCTTCCTGCAACCCGGAAATCGGGTCGGCACGCCCAACTACATGGCGCCCGAGGTGGTGCGGCGGCGGCAGGCCGACAAGCGACTCGACATCTTTTCCTTTGGCATCACCGCCTACGAGATCTGCGCCGGGCGATCGCCATGGCCCAAGGGTTCGACCGGCAAGGCGGCGCTCGCCCACGACACACCCCCCACCGATATCCGCGAGGTGTGGCCGGAGATTCCCGCCCCAGCGGCCTCCGCGATCATGGCCTGCCTGGCGGCCGACCCCGATCGCAGGCCCCCGTCGATGGACCGGTTTCTCGCTCTGCTCTCGGACGCGAAGGGCTGAAAATTCCCGCGGCACGGGCCAAGCCGGCCGCAGCCCTTGAAGCGATGGCGTTTTCTCCGTAGTTTCGTGCCTGGTGACGGGAGGCCGGCCTCACCGGCAGACATCCCAGCCGTCATCGTATTCAAGACACGAAGGACCATTTCCCATGACGATGGACAAGAGCCTGCGGGTGCGGAAGGGTTCTTCGGGCGCCCGCGGCGTGCTCAGTCGGGCCGAACGGATCACCAAGCTCAAGGAGCAGGAGCGCTGGCAGGAAGGCCGCAGCCCGCTGGGCCTGCCCAAGGTGCGGGTGCTGAAACTGGCGATGAAGAAGAAGAAAGTGAAGAAGGAAGAGGGCGCCGAGGGTGCCGCAGCCAAGCCGGCCGCGGGCGGCAAGAAGAAATAACGGCACCGCGGAGCTTTTGCCCGCGTGGTCAGCAGGTGCGCTGGAGGCATCGTGTCGCGGCACGCTGGCCGGAGGCGATGACCTGCGGGATGCCGACGCCGGTGTAGGCGGCACCCGCCAGGGCAAGGCCCGGATGACGGGCGACCGCGGCGTCGATGCGGGCAACCCGCGCCACATGACCGACGTGATACTGGGGCATCGCGTGGTCCCAGCGTTCGACGCGGGTGAGTTTTGGATCGCCCCGCGCACCGAGCAGATGCTCGACCTCGAAGCGAGCGCGGGCCACGATGGCGTCGTCCGACAGATGTAGCACACCGGGATCGAGCGCGCCGCCGAGGAAGACCCGCAGCAGCACGCAGCCGGGCGGAGCCCGACCCGGGAACTTGGAACTGGAAAAGCTCACCGCCAGGATCCCCCGGCCGGTGCGTCGTGGGATCACCATGCCGGCCGCGTCGAGCGGATGGGCCACGCGGTCGCGAGCGAAGCCGAGCGACACGATGCAGGAGCCGGCGTAGTCGATGCCGGCGAGTTCGGCGGAGAGGCCTGCATCGACGCTCGCGATCAGCCGGGCGGCCGCGGCCGCGGGCGTCGCGATCACGACCTCATCGGCCAATGCAGTCGCCTCGTCGATCCCCTCGCCCATCAGCCGCCAGCGACCATCGGCTGACGTGGCCAACGATGTCGCCGTTCCGGTCACGAACCGCACGCCACACTGCCGCAGTTCGTCTGCCAGTCGGCGGGGCAGGGTCTCCATTCCCGAGGCGAGCGTGGCGAACTGTCCGTAGCGGGCACCCGCGGCAGTGGATGCACCAGCCTGGCTCCGCAGCCGGCCTCGTTCACCTGCCCAGAGGCTGCCAGCCTCCCGCTCCATCGCCAGGAAATCGGGGCAGGCGGCGGCCATGCTCAGCTGGGCCGGATCAGCCGTCCAGATGCCCGACGCAAGCGGCTGCACCAGCCGCTCGAAGGCCTCGCGGCCCAGCCGCCGCACGGCGAAGTGCTCGAGCGACTCGTCGTCAGCCGCCGCCGGCCGGGATGGCGGCACGAACCGCTCCCAGAGCAGGCGGAGGCGGCCGGCCGGCGACAACAGCGGCGTCGTGAGAACGCCAGTGATGCGGCCCGGCGCCATCAGGCGAAATCCGGTCGGAGCTGGAATCCCGCGGCCGGCGTGCCAGATCAGCGCCCGCCGTGCCAGCGGTTCCACGCCCATCAGTTCATGGTCGAGCCCCAGTCGACCAACGAGGTCCACCGCCTCGGGTCGGGCCGCGAGGAAGCAATCGGCCGATCGCTCGACGAGCCACCCGTCGTGATGCACGGTGCCCAGCACCCCACCGACACGGCCGGACGGATCAACGACGGTGACCTGCCGCTCGCCCATGCCAGCGTGACGCACCAGCGAATCGGCGGCGGCGAGGCCGGCAAGGCCGGCGCCAATGACCAGGGCATGGGGGCGGTGGTGGTGATTCACGGGGCGATGCACGTCCTGCGGGAAGCCTCCATCGTAGTCGGAAAAATGAGCGGAGGGCTCACACTGGGCACTCTGCGTCGCCTGAGGTGATCCCGGGGCATGCCTTCGGCTGCTCTAGACCCGTGGGGTAGGGGGCTCTATCGTCCCCCCCGCTTCGGGCCCTCGCCCGACTCCCCATCACTCGTGCCGTTTTCGTGCCGTTTCAAGGAGACCCCCTCGTGGTCACGCTGCGGAGTTCGACCTCGCACCTGGTTCTCATTCTCGCGGCCACCTTCGTACACCTGGCCGCCCGGGCCAACGAGGAACCCTCGGCCCCGCCGCGAACCCTGATGCGGCTGCCGGGCTGGATCGAGTCGCTCGGTGAGGATCAGGCTCGACCCGCGGCAGAATCTGGAAGCGGAATCGGCACACCGGCACCGATCGGGGCGCTCGAACCGCAGCCGGCAGATCGCCGCGGCGTCGCCCGTCCGGTGGCCGACTGGAGTGCCACGCCGCCCAGCGCCGCTCCCCCCGTCATGCCGGTGGCCGCGCCGGCAACTCCGGCTCCGGCCGCCAGTTCATCCCCCGCGAGCAGTTTCCGCCGCTGGATCACCGAACGGGTCGCCACCCTGCCGAAGCCGACCGAGCCGGCACCGCCGGCCGACACCGCATCACCGGCTGAGGTCGAGCAACCCATCGCCGAGTCGCAGCCGTCGGTCACCGCGCCGGTGGCCGTGACGCCCGACGAGATGCCCACGCTCTCGATCGATCCAGCCAGTTTTCGGGGTGCCTTGCCAGGACGAACGACCCGCGAGGAGATCGAAAAAGACTGGGGAGTGGGCGAAGCCTTCACCAGGCCGGATGGGACGTCGGGCCTCGCCTGGGCCATCGAGCCCTTCGAGCGGGTCGAGGTGACGCTCGCCGACGACGTCGTCGAGGCCATCAGCATCAAGCTCGCCGAACCGGTGGTCGTGGCTGATCTGGCGCGGCAGCTCGAGATCGCCGACCTGCGGACTGTTGCCGTCCGTGACGAACAAGACACGAGGATCGGTGAGGTCTACCCGGAACGCGGCGTGATCCTGAGCGTCGAGCCGGGCACCACCAATGCGACCGCGATCCTGATCGAGCCGCTCGATCCCGATTCGTTCGTGCTGCGGGCCGAGGAGGAGATCGAGAAGTGTTCAGCCTTCGCGGTCGCCGACCTGCAGTACGCCATCCAGATCGATCCCCAGCACATCCGCGCCCACCGCCTGCTGCTCGCCATGACGAGCGACCAGGGGAAGTGGACCCAGGCGCTGCGGCTCGCAGAGACGGCGGGCCGCCTCGATTCGGAGGATGTCTGGACCAAGCTGAAGCATGCCGGCGTGCTGCTGGCCCTTGACCGCCCCCAGGAGGCCAGGGTGGTGCTCGATCGGCTGGCGACGCTTCCCAACACGTCACCGCTGGTGGTCGCGCAGGCGGCCCGGCTCTCGGGTCGCATTCACCTCGCCCAGAAGAAACCCGACGAACAGAAGGCCGTCGAGCAGTTTGCGGAGGCCATCCGCAGGGCCTCGCCGCTGCTCACCAAGCGGTCTCCCGCCCTGCAGGCCGCGGCCCGGGAAGTGATCCTCGACGCCCACCTCGGCACGGCCCTGGCGATCGCCAAGGGAACCTGGCAGCAGAAGAGCCGCGTGATCCCGAAGTGGATCAGCCGGGCCGACGTCGTGGTCAAGGAGTTCGAGGGGGACGACCTGGAACGCCAGGTGCTCGAACTGCAGCTCTGCCGCGGGGCGTTGGCGGCCTCGGCGGGCTCGACCGAGGCGATCGAGCCGCTGCCGTGGGTGAAGCGGCTCCTCGAACTCCGCGATCAGATGGGCGACGGCATCGCCGATCCGTGGCGCCGTCGGCAGATCGACTGGGACGTGGGCCAAGGACTCGCCGACGCGCTGACCGCCGCCCAAAAGCGAGGCGATGCCACCGACATGCTCGACAACGCCACCCTCACCGCCGCCTACCTCGAGCGGGGCGCCGAGCACCGGGAGCTGACCGCGGCCGAGCGGAAGGGCCTCGGCGAGCTGATGTTCCGCATCGGCATCATGCACAGCCTCCAGCGGGGTGATCATGCGACGGCCGTCACCTGGTTCGACCGCGCGATCCCGCTCTGGGACGCCAACGACCGGTTCGAGCGAGACGGCGACCTCGGCCGCCTCGGCGAATCGTACGTCAGCATGGCCATCTCTTACTGGCAGGTCGCCCGTCGGGAGGATGCCGTGACCCTCAGCCGGCGCGGCGTAGACCTGATGGTGGCCGCCGTCGACAAGAGCCAACTGGAGGAACGGGCCCTGGCCGTGGCCTATGGCAACCTGGCGACGATGTACGCCGAGCAGGGAGACGACCAGCAGTCGAAGAACTACGCCGAGATGGCCAGCCGCGCCGAAGCCACGGGCACGATCCGGTAGCGCGAGGCCCCGACAGCAACGCGAGGCCCCGCCACCCAGGGCTCCGGTCGTTCAAGGGTGGCCCCGATGGCACACCCTGCGGGTGTGCCTACAGCAGGCTCTCGAGGAGCAACCGCATCTTGCGGAGTTCCGCGACCTGATCGACACCCTCCATGGGCGGCATGTGGGCGCACAGGGCCCGCTTGTAGCCCACCCGCTCCAGCTGCGCGACGAGCTTTCCGTATTCCACGTCCCCCTGGCCGACCCGCACCTGAAATGCGTCGGGCTTGGTATCCCGGAGATGCACGTGGCAGACGTACTTCAGGATCGGCTCCCACGAGGCGATCTTCTTGTGGTCGTAGATGAAGTGGCTCGGGTCGAGCGCGACTCCAAGGCCCGGCACGTTCCGGCACAGTGATGCCGTCGTCTCGGCATCCTGCGTCATCCGGCCGGCCGACGTCTTCACCGCCACAACGACCCCGAGCCCCGAGGCGATCGCGACCAGCTTCCGCAGCCGCTCGATCTCGCCGTTGAAGGGCGTGCCGAGCTCCGACGACTCGACCACCATCGTGACCACACCGAGCGACTTAGCCAGCCGGCAGCAGGCCGAAAAGTGGTCGTAGACCTCAGGCGTCTCGGCGGCCGCGAAGGAGACGGCCACCGGCCGCAGCCGCTGCAGGTCGCTGCACTCCGCGATCGCGGCCTCGGGGTTGGCCGCCACCTGAGCGGGCTTCAGGTGACCGCCATGCTCGTGCACGTCTAGTTCGACCGCCGTGAACTCGAGTTCGGAGAGCCGCTCCATCGCGGCGGCAAGTGGCATGTCGGGCAGGCATTCCGTACTGACGCAGACGAACACGTTCGGGGTGCTCCTATCGAGATCTTTCGCCGGACGAAAAAGAAGGCCGGCGGGCCGCAGTCGGCCACGAACCCGCCAAGGTAGCCGCCCCAGCCGGAACCTGGCAACTTTCCGGACGACCCGCACCACGTGCCGCCGTACAATGCGGGCCCAGCGGGATTCAGAGCACACTCTCAGGAGCACAGCGGCACGCCATGAGCATCGAATCACGGAGCACGACCGCATCGGGCATCGACTCACGACAGCCGCCGACCCGCGTGATCCTCGAACATGCCAGCCCCTGGGGACGGTGGTTCGCGAGGGCAGGCTGGATCGTCGCCGGCGTCGCCGTGCTCTCCGCCGTGGCCAGTGCCGGGGCGTTTTCCCGGTACTTTCAACGGGATTCCCGGGTCGTGGAGACCTACCACTCGCTCTCGAAGACGGCTGCCGGCAAGGTGGCCGTGGTGAGCGTGACCGGGGCGATCCTCGGCGGTGACGGCTTCGTGCGGGCCCAACTCGATCAGGTTGAGGAAGACGACTCCGTCAAGGCGATCGTGCTCCGCGTCGACTCCCCCGGCGGCACCGTGAGCGGCAGCGACGAGATCCACCACCGGCTGGCGAAGCTCGTCGAGAAGCGGGATCTGCCCGTCGTGGTGAGCATGGGGGGCATCGCCGCCAGCGGCGGCTACTACGTGTCGATGGCCAACCGCGGCGCCGACGATGTGATCTTCGCCGAGCCCGCCACGCTGACCGGCTCGATCGGCGTCATCATCCCCCACTTCGACATCTCGCAGGCCCTGCGAAAGTACGACATCCGCGACGACTCGATCGCCAGCGGGCCGCTCAAGGAGATGCTCAGCCTGACGAAGGACCGCACGCCCGAACTCGCCGAGAAAGAACGGAAGCTCCTGCAGGAACTCGTCGACGATATGTTCCGCAGGTTCAAGGAGATCGTGAAGGCCGGCCGGCCGAAGCTCGACGACGACGCGGTCGACAGTGTCGCCACCGGGCAGGTGTTTACGGCGCGGCAGGCTCTGGAGGCTGGCCTCGTCGACCGGATCGGCTTCCTTGAAGAGGCGATTGATCGCGCCGTCGAACTCGCCGGACTCTCCCCGGAGACCGCCCGGGCGGTGAAGTATTCGAAGCCGAAGGGCCTCCTCGACGAGGTGCTGGGCGGCGCCTCGGCCACGAGCCGCGTCGACCTCGCCGCCATCGCCGAACTCACCACGCCCCGTGGCTGGTATCTCTGCAGCTGGCTCCCCGCCCTGGTCCAGAGCGAGTGATCACGCGAGCACCGCGGCTACCGGAGTGCCGTCGTTGCCAATCTTGAACGGGCGGCCATTGGGGGCGACGAACTCCTTCTCCCAGGGCATCCCGCAGGCGGCGGCGATCGTGGCGTTGAAGTCGGCCACGCTCACGGCGTCGCGGTCGGGCAGCCGGCCGGCCGCGTCGCTCGCCCCATGCACCACGCCCGGCTTCACCCCGGCACCGGCGAGCACGCAGGAGAACACGGCCGGGTGGTGGTCTCGACCGGCGTTTTCGTTGACCTTCGGCGTGCGACCAAACTCGGTCGCGAGCACCACGAGCGTCGAGCCGAGCAGGCCGCGGGCCGCGAGATCGTCGATCAGGGCGGCCATCGCGGTATCGAGTTCGCCGACCTTCTCGGGGAGTTCCTCCCAGAGGTCGCGGTGCATGTCCCAGCCACCCATCTCGACCTCCACGCACCGCACGCCCGACTCCACCAGCCGGCGGGCAAGCAGGCAGCCCTGCCCCAGCCGCGACCGCCCGTATCGCTCGCGGGTCGCCGCGTCTTCCTTGGAGATGTCAAAGGCGGCGAGGTCACCGCTGCCCATCAGGCGGACGGCGTCGGCATACATCTGGTCGTAGGCCTCGATCTGACGGCCGGCGTAGTGCCGCTTGAAGTCGCCGTCGATCCGCTCGGCGAGCGACAGCCGCCGCTCGAAGTTGGCCTGCGAGAGATAGGCGGGGCGGGCGATATTCTCCAGGCCTCGCTCGGGGTCGGCGAGCGGCACCGGCGTGACGGCCGGGTCGAGAAACCCGCAGCCGGGGTGTTCGTTGCCGTTGCCCACCAGCACGTATCCGGGCAGGTCGCGACTCCGCTTGCCGAGCACATGCAGCGCCCACGATCCGAACGCGGGGTGGCGAATGCTGTTGAGCTGCGGATAGCTCGTCCGCATCAGATACGTGCCCTGCTCGTGCGCGCCCGTCTCGGTGGTCAGCGAGCGGATCACCGCCAGCCGATCGGCGAGCCCTGCCAGCAGCGGCAGGTGCTCACCAAACATCACGCCGGGGAGCTTCGTCGCGATCGCCTTCGTCTCCCCCTGCTCCTCGCGGCCGGGCTTTGGATCGAAGGTGTCGATGTGGCTCATCGCCCCGCGCATCATCAGGTAAATCACGTTGGTGCCACCAGCGGCTGGCGCCGCGGTGGCGGGCCGCCCCGCCAGGCCGTCGAGGAGCGTGATCCCGAAGGCAGCGCGGGCGGCCTGGCCGAGGAAGGCCCGCCGCGCGAGCGACCCGTCTTCAAGAACTGGCATGGACGACATGCGTGAGACTCCAGTGTGCCGTCGACGGGAAGTGTGAACGTGGCTGCCGCGTGCTCGTCGTTATTGGATGAACAGGAACTCACGGGTGTTGAGCAGGGCCCAGATCAGGTTGCCGCAGCCCGTGGCCGGATCACCGGCGCCGGTCAGCTCGTCATGGGCACATCGCCGATCCTCCGCCGAGGGCTCGTGACCCAGCACGGAAACGAACACCACGTCGACGGTCTCCTCGGGGTCGTGGGCCATGACCGTGTCGTAGATCACCGAGCCCTCCTCGAGCATCGCGTGGGTGATCGGGCCGTTGAACATCGCCAGGATCTGCGGGATCGTCGGGACGGTGCGGCCTCCGTCAATCGTCTCGCGGTCGCTCTGGCCGAACTGCCTGAGGAAGTGGCCCAGCGGCAGGGGCGTGGGCATCTCGCTGGCCTTCATCAGCCACTGCCCGCGGTAGCCGCAGGCCTGCTGGAGCGTCCGCTGGTAGCGGCCCGGACCGTAGCGGCCGACGAAGGCGTCGAAACTTTGCTCCACATCGGAAAGCGAGGCCTGCCGGAGGTCGATCGCCGCCACCTCCGCGACCTCGGCGGCCGTGGGCCGCTGCACGCTCCAGGGATTTCGGGCGACGAGCGCCACGATCGAATCCCAGAGCTGCTCGGCTGTCATCCGCCGCAGCGCCGGCCCGGCGAAGCCGAAGGGCTCGGCCGACGTCGGGTCGTGGAGCACCGCCCGCCGCTGGTAGGCCGTGGTCGACACCACCACCCTGATGAACTCCCGCAGGTCGAAGTCGAGCCCGATCACGAGGGTGGTGAGGTGCTCGAGGAGTTCGGGATCACTGGGTGGATTTTCCTCGCGGAAGTCGTCGACGGGCTCGACGATCCCCACGCCCATCACCTGCTTCCACATCCGGTTGGCGATCGTGCGGGCAAACTGCCGATTGGTCCGGGCCACCATCCAGGCCGCGAACTGCTCACGGCCATCGGCGTGAGCGACGCTCGCCGGCACCTTCCCCCAGAGCAGCTCCCGCTCGACCTTCTCGAGCGGCTTCGCATCGTCGTACTGATAGTCGTGGGGCAGCCGCAGGGACGCATCGACGAAGCTGACCGCGGTGGCATTGGCCTGAATGAACTGGATCAGCCCGCCGGCCTTCTTACCCTTCGTCTCGCGGGCCTCCTTGACGAGCGTTCGCACGACCGGCGGGGGAATCGGCCGGAGATCCTTGCCCGGCTTGCCGGGCCGGGTGCCGACGCTCAGCCGCGTCTTCGTGCCGGCCGTGAACGCGGCGAGTTCGTAGAACTGGTGCTGCGTCCACTGATCGAATGGATGGTCGTGGCACTGGGCGCAGCCGATCTGGGTGCCGAGCAGCACGCGGACGGTGTTGTCGACATAGGGCAGCGGCATGCCGTCGTCACGGAGCTGGAAGCCGACCGCCGGGTTCTCCCAGAGCCTGCCGTCGGCCGTCAGCATCTCCCGCACCCACTCATCGTAGGGCTTGTTGGTGCGGATCGAGTCCTTCACGTAGGCCAGGTACGGCTCGAACACCAGGTTTCGCTGGGGCCTCTCCGTGAGCCGCAGAACATCGGCCCAGTAGTTGTAGAAGTGGCTGACATACTCGGGACTCGCCAGCAGACTCTCGATCATCGCATCTCGCTTGGCGGACGATGCATCGGCGAGAAAGGCGGTCGTCTCGTCGTAGGTCGGGATCCGGCCGGCGAGTTCCAGGTGAATTCTCCGGACGAACTGGGCGTCGTCGAGCGGCGGGGAGGGTTCGATCCCCAGCTCCCGCCACCGGGATTCGAGCAGGGCATCGATGGCGGCGGCCTCTGACCGCACGCGGTCGCGGCGGGCCGCATTGACGGCCGCGACCTTCATGGCGGGTCCGTCAGCCGCCGCCGTCACCGCCGCCGGCAGCCCGCCCGCCCGCAGGGCCTCCCGATCGGGCTTGGCACGGTCGGCGGCCACGCTGGCGATCGCCGCCAGCGCCACCACGGCGAGGCTGTACGCCGGCGCGGCCCGCCTCCGGATCGATGGCCCGCGGATGCCTGTCATGGCAGCAGCTCCACTCAGGACTTTGGCTTGGAACCGGCCTTGAACTCGTCCATCGAGACCTTGCCGTCGCCGTTGGCGTCGATGGTCTTGAATCGCTGCGGGGCCCGCTCGAGCTGCTTGTCTTTCATCCCGGTCTTGAACTCGTCGAGCGTGAGTAAGCCGTCCTTGTTGGTATCTTTCCGGGCGAAGACCTTGGCCGGATCGGGGGGATTCTTTTTGCCCTCGCCGGGGGCGGCGACGGCGAACGAGCCGCCGAGCACGAGACAGGCGGCGAGGCAGGGGGCAGCAACGGCGAACCGCATGGGGAGATCCTTTCGGAAACGGGTGCGTAACCTGGCATGGGAAGCGGCGGGAACCGCTCCCGACACCTTCAACGGTTTCGGTCCAGAAAGGTTTCGCTACCCCTACCCAGAGGATAGCCCGTTCCGCGGCCATTCCGAAGCCCGCCCCCGCAGAGATGGTTCGTCCAAGCCCGCTGGAGCGGTGCCGTTGACCGGGCTGTCCTCGCCACTTGGCGGACCTGACGGTGCGCGGTAGCGTTGCGGATTATCATGATCACGCGCATCATCACTGCCGATTCACTCGCGGGCGAGTCCTGTTTCCTTTCGCGGCGGCGGTAACCTCCTCGGCGGCCGAGCCGTCCGCCACGACCTGCTTCCACTCACCTCGGCCGAGCTCCCCGACCTCTCGCTCGAAAAAGCCCTCAATCGAGGCCTGCTCCCCTCCCACTATCTCTCCGACCGTGCCTCATCACGGCTCGCGGCATACGTCGGCGACTATCTCCGCGAGGAGGTGCTCGCTGAGGCGCTCACCCGCAACCTGCCCGCGTTTCAGAGGTTCCTCGAGGCCGCTGCCTTCTCCAACGGTCAGATCGTCAACGCCGCCACGATCTCCCGCGAGATCGGCGTCGCTGCGAACACCGTTCGCGGCTATTTCGACATCCTCGTGGACACGCTCGTCGCCACGTGGGTACCCGCATGGACGAAGCGGACGAAGCGCCGCGTCATTCAGGCGCCACGGTTCTGGTTCTTCGATGTGGGAATCGTGAACGAAATCACCGGCCGCGGGATACTCGTGCCTGGCTCGACAGACTACGGCGCAGCCTTCGAGCACTTCATCTTCATGGAACTGCGGGCCCACGCGACCTACTCGCCCAAGGGAGCGGGGCTGTCCGTCAGCTACTGGCGGACGGCCTCGGGGATGGAGGTGGACTTCATCCTCGGCAACGCCGAGGTGGCGGTGGAAGTGAAATCGACCGACCGACCCACGACCGACCACCTCAAGGGTCTGCGGGCCTGGCGGGAGGAACACCCGAAGAGCCGGTGCATCCTCGTCTGCCGCGCCCCCAGGGCCCGTCGTACCGAGCAGGGTATCGAGATCCTCCCGTGGCGCGAGTTCCTCGACAGCCTCTGGAAAAACGAGCTCAGTGCCGGCTGATGGCCATCCGCTTCCTCCCGGGATCATCCCCTCGTTGACACTCGTCAGCCCCTGCCTATGAGCCCGTGCCCTGGCCGCGGATCGCCTCGCGGCCGAGGGCAGCGAGGGCGGCGAGGTCGTCTGGCAGCGGCCTACGGCCGGCCGCTCGAGCCAGGGCCAGCCGGCACCAGACGTCGGCCGGGGCCAGCAGCCGGTCGTCGCCCGCGGCGTCGGCGTGATGGGCCACGGCCAGCATGCTGGCGGCCGCGCGAACCTCCGCCGCGAGGCTCGCGATCTCGAGTTGCCGCTCCGCGAGACCCCGGCCGTGGCGGCGGACGGCCCGGTCGATGCGAATCGCAGCGGCGGAGAGCTGACGGCGGGCCTGCCGGGCATGGTCGCGAAGCCGCCGGTCGAGG
>CAJBSQ010000747.1 GCA_903958265.1 uncultured Planctomycetaceae bacterium | reverse complement strand
GAGAACGACGGCGACACGGGCAACGAACAGGCCTACGAGTTCACCGACCCGAATCCCGTCGACATCCTCGGCATGGCCGAGCGGGCGCGGAGGCCGCTCCGAGCGATGCGGCCGCAGGCGTTCCGTTTCGGCTCATTGCCGCCAAGCCCGCTGCGGCCATCGACATTGCCGATGCCTTCGCGGCGCGGTCGCCTACGCCCTCGACGGCTACCCGATCTACGGCACCACCGAGCCCGACGGGTCGCCGGTGAAGGATCTCGACTGGATGGGGGGCCACGAGGATGCCGACGGCCACTACCACGACCATGCCACGAAGTCCTATCCGTATCTCAGCGGCGGGTTCCGCGGGCCAGGCGGCCCAGAGGGCAGGCCGCTGCGACGGCCGCCGCCTGGCGACCATCGCCCGCCCCCGCCATCCCGCGAAGGTCGGCCACCGCGGGCCGACAGCTCACCGACACCGAGGCTTGCTGCGTCCTCGGTAGAAAACCCGCACCTCCATCGAGAGCGCACTCGCGCCCGCGGTGGGGAGAATCGGAGAGCCGGTTCGGATGGCCAAAACCTGCACGACTCGGCCGGGATTGGCCACCGCCGCCACGGTGACGTAGACTCACCACAGTGAGTCGGTTCCTGTCGCAGAGTTCGTCCGACATGAGTTTCAGGCTGCGGAGTCTCCTGATTGCCCTTGCGGTCCTGGCGACCGTCGTGGCGGGACTTCGCGACGCCTTTGCCGAGGCCCGCTCGGCCGCGATCTCGATCTCGGCAGGCGATGCGTCGCCGCTCAATGGCAGCCGGGAAAGCGACTCCGGTGCCCCAACGGAGCAGTTGGAGGAGGACGACAGCGAAGAAGCATCGGGCCGCGAGTTGCACCTCGTCGCCACGTCGCACCTCGCCTCGGAACTGCGGTCAGGCGGTTCCGGCCTCCTGCTTCCCGCCCCGGCCGCCGCGCCGCCGGCCCGGGGATCTGTCTCGTCCTCACGCGGGCCTCCGCCGGCTCGCTGAGCCCGGCGTCGGCGGGCAGTCGTCCGCCGCCTCCCCTTGCGCCACGACCGTTTCCCGCTCGTGGCCGCGCGGTCCGAGTTTCTGGCCGCGCTCCCACGCCCCACAGCGACTCTCCAGTCACACGGCCCTCGATGCCCAAAGACCACGCTGACCTCGAGCAGATGATCGCCGCCGCCGCGCGGTTCCTGCCTCCGCAGGGACCGATCGACGCCTTCGTCGCGCAGAATCCGCTCCAAGGCTTCGAGGATCTCCCCTTCGACGAGGCCGTTGTCCGCGCCGCGCGGCTCTACAACGCCCAGCCGTTTCTGCCTGAGAGCGACTACCGCACGCACCTCGCCACCGGCCGGATCAGGGTCGCGGATCTCGAGGCGGTGCTGGCACGGGATCTCGATGGGCGTGCCGGTGAGCCACTCGCCGGGGGCCGGATCACCCGCGCCCAACTCCAGCGGCAACTCCTGCTGCACGGCGTGCAACTCGAAAGCGATACGGCCGTGCGCTGGACGCTCACGGAGAGCGACGCCATCGAGCGGTTGCGAGACGATCTGGAACCCCTCGTGCGCGGCCACCTGCTCGAGACCGATGCCGTAGAGGCCATCGCGGACGGGCGTGCCACCCGAACAGCCGAGCCCGACGAGCGCGTTGCCAGTGAGCTCTGGCATGCGTGCGTGGAGGCGACCTCCGTCTCCCGGGCAGCTGTCGTTCACCTACCGCCGCCGGTCCGGCACCGCGACCTGATCCTCGCCATCGCTCCAACGCTCGACACCGATGCCCTCGTGCATCCCCTGCTGATCCGCATGGTGGCCGCCTATCTCGACCAGGGGGTCGCTTCGTGGCCGATGCCCGACCGCGACCGCGGCCTGCTCGCTGCCGTGGCGGGGGTCTACTCAGGACGGCTGGGGCCGGTTGCGCCGTGGAGCCACCCACTTCCCACTCGCCTGCGGGCCGTCCGCGACGCCTTCGACCGGGGCGGCGAAGCGCAGGTGATCGCGCTCGAAACCATCGCCGCGGAACTGCTCCATCTGGGCCTACCGGAGTCGGCACGGCAGGAGTTCATCACCCAGTCGATCGTCGCCCTTCGCGGCTGGGCGAGCATGGTTCGCCAGCTCGAGGATCGCCCCGACCGGGCGCCCGTGGAAGCGGTTCCGGCCCGCATCATCGACTTCCTGGCGCTCCGGCTCATCCTCGACCGCACGGCGACGGAGTGGGCCGCCGGCCGCCTCGGGTCAGGCCGCGGCGGCACGCACCCCCCGGGCGTGGAACTCGGGCGGTTGTGGACGGAACTGCGGGATCGTTATCCGCCCCGCCGCGGTCCCGGCAGCCTGTCGCGGGCGTTCCTGATCCACCAGGTATCCCAGCTCGTCGGCCTGTCAGCGTCCGACATCCGCTCGCTCGACGAGAATGACATCCTCGGGTTCGAGCGGGAGATCGCCACGTTCGACGCGATCGCACGCCGTCGGCTCTTCCATCTCGCCTACGAGCGGCGGCACCGCGTCGAGGTGCTCGATGCGCTGGCGGTGCACCGCCGAACGCTGCCGCCGCCCCCGGCCGCCCGGCCCCGGTGTCAGGCGGTGTTCTGCATCGACGACCGGTGCGAGTCGTTCCGGCGGGCGCTGGAAGAACTCTCGCCCGACATCGAGACCTTCGGCACCGCGGGGTTCTTTGCCGTGCCGATGTACTTCCACGGCATCGACGACTGGCACGCGGTACCCCTGTGCCCGATCGTCATCCGGCCCAACCACACCGTGACGGAGGTACCCGAGGCCGACGCCGTCGCCGATCATCGGTTCCGGAAGGCGGTCCGGAGGTCGATCGGAAAACTCCGCGGAGAAGTCTTCGAAGGCAGCCGGTCGCTTCTCCGTGGCGGGATCCTCACGTCGGTCGGGGGCGCGCTGGCCGCCGTGCCGCTGGTGGCCCGCGTCGCCTTCCCGTGGCTCACGTCCCGGATCACCCGCCGGGCCGCGGAACTCACCAGCCGTCGGATTCCCACGCGACTCGACCTGAAGAGGGCAGGCGACCAGCGACTGGCCAACGGAACCCAGGCCGGCTTCGACCTCGACGAGATGGCGGCAATCGTTCGCCGACTGCTGGAAGACATCGGGCTGACGGCAGGCTTCTCGCGGATCGTGGCCGTGGTCGGCCACGGCTCGACGAGCCTCAACAACCCGCACGAGAGCGCCTACGACTGCGGCGCCTGCGGCGGTGGCCGGGGCGGGCCCAACGCCCGCGCCTTCGTGCTGATGGCCAACGACCCCGCCGTGCGGACGGCCCTGGCCGCCGCAGGACTCACGATCCCGGCCGACGTGGTGTTCGTGGGCGGGATGCAAGACACGTGCACCAGCGGCATCACCTGGTTCGACACCGAGCGAATCCCGGAGTCTCACCGCGCCGCCGTCGATTCGCTGCGGTCGCTGTGCCGGGAGGCCGGGCGACTCGACGCGCAGGAGCGGTGCCGGCGGTTTGATTCCGTGCCGCTTGAGGTCTCACCGGCGGAGGCAGTGCGGCGGGTTCAGGGCCGTTCTGCCGACCTTGCCCAGGTGCGTCCGGAATACGGCCATGCCGGCAACGCCGTCTGTGTCGTGGGCCGTCGGCGGCTCACCAGCGGCCTGTTTCTCGACCGCCGCGCGTTCCTCGTGTCGTACGATCCAACTGCTGATGTCGATGGCCTGATCCTCGAACGCACGCTCGCCGCCGTCGGGCCGGTCTGCGGCGGCATCAACCTCGCCTACCTGTTCTCGCGGGTCGATCCGCTCGGCTACGGCGCCGGCACCAAACTGCCACACAACATCACCGGCCTGATCGGGGTGATGGACGGTCACGCCAGCGACCTGCGGACGGGGCTGCCTTTCCAGGGCGTGGACATCCACGAGCCCGTGCGGCTGCTGATGGTGGTCGAAGCCCCTCCCGAGCGGATCCGGGCGGTGCTCGACAGGCTTCCCGGCGTGAAGAATCTGGTCGTCAGGCAGTGGATCCAGTTCGTGTCGTGGGATCCGGAGAGCGGCGACCTCGCGATCCAGGAGCCCGTCGACGGCGAACTCGCCTTCACGCCCTTCATCGCGGAATCGGAGTCGATTCCAGTCGCCACCTCTTCGGCGGCGTGGTATCGAGGCCACCGCGGCAATCGACCGCCAGCGCGGCTTCTCGCCAGCGTCCCCGCTGCGCCCCAGGGAGCAGCCTCCTCATGACACCTCCCCGCCCGTTCGACGATCCGCTGTCGGTGCTCGTGATCTACCAACTCGTTGCACCCGTCGTCGCGCTCGCAAGCATCGGTCTCCCCGCGCTGCTGGGCCGGCCGCTCTCGGAGCGGACCACCACCCGGGTGGTCGGCGCGGCATTCACGACCTCGTTTGTCGCCGCCCTCGTCACGCTCGTGATGATCATCAACCGCGGGTTCGCGGCCCATGTCGTCCATCTCGGCAGCATGTTCGCCGTCGGGCACCATGCCGCCACGATCGAACTCGTGGCCGACGGGCTGTCGGTGCCCTACGTCTGCTTCTCGACCGGCCTCTGTGCGCTGGTCAATGCGTTCGCCGGCAAGTACCTCCACCGGGAGCCGGGGTTCACCCGGTTTTTCATCCTGCTGGCCCTATTCGGCACGGGCATGAACCTGATGGTGCTCGCCGGCAGCATCGATGCCTTGTTTGCCGGCTGGGAGTTCCTGGGGATCTCGTCGGCGCTGCTGATCGGCTTTTTTCACGAACGGCGCAACGCCGTCGATGCGGCCATGCGGGCCTTCTGCACCTACCGCGTCTGCGACGTGGGTCTGCTCGCCGCCAGCGTCGTCATCCACCAGGCCACCGGCTCGGGCGACTTCGCGACGCTGTTCGCCGGCACCTGGCCCGAGGCCACCTGCCTCGTGCCCGGCACGACCGCGCTGACGGTGTCGCTCCTGCTGATCTTCGCCGCCCTCGGCAAGAGCGGGCAGGTGCCCTTTTCCGGCTGGCTACCGCGGGCGATGGAAGGGCCCACGCCGTCGAGCGCGATCTTCTACGGGGCGCTCTCGATCCACGCGGGTGCCTACGTGCTGCTCCGCTGCGAGTCGGTGCTCGACGCGGCGCCGGCGGCCGCATGGCTGCTGGTGGCCATCGGCGGGGGCACCGCCCTCCATGCGGCGATCGTCGGCAGCGTCCAGACCGACCTCAAGAGCATGCTCGCCTATGCGTCGATGACGCAGGCGGGAATCATCCTCGCGGAGATCGGACTCGGCCTCCGCGTGGTGCCACTCGTGCACGTCATCAGCCACGCCATCCTGCGAAGCCTCCAGATTCTGCGGTCTCCTTCCGCGATGCATGATCGGCACGAACTAGCCGCCGCCCTGGGCGGACATCCCGGGTCGTCCGACTGGTCGCTCGTCCGCCTGCTGCCCCGCGGGGTCGGTCGCAGCCTCTACCACATCGCCCTGGAACGCGGCTTCGAGGAGGCGGTCGTCACCCGGCTGGTCGTCCTGCCCCTGATGGCGATGCTCAAGGCGGCCGACGGGCTGGAGCGCCGCTGGACCACGCTGCTCGGTGGAGGCTCGACCGAGGGCCGGATGCGGCACGACTCGAGCGGAGGGATGCCGTGATGGTTGTGGAGACCGTCTCGCTCGCTGCCGTGGCCGTCTGCACCGCCGCGCCGCTCGTCGGCGCGGTCACGCTGCGGCTCACGGAACGGCGAATCGATCCGCGGCTGGTGGCATCGGCCGCGGTCGGGATCTCCCTGGTCGCATCGCTCGTGGCCGCCGCATGCTGGCACCTCGGCAGCGGTCGCCCGACCACGTTCGGCCCCGGCCTGGCGGGGGGCAGCTTCGTCCTCATCGACGGACTCACAGCGATTCTGCTCCCGTATGTCGCGGTCGTCGACATGGCCATCGTGCTCGTCGCCCCCCGCCGGGCATTTGCATCGCCGGGCGTGCGCCGGCTCCTGACGGGGGCCGCGATCACGTTTGCGACGCTGTCAACGTCGCACCCGGTAGCGCTGACGATCCTCTGGGGGGTGTCGATTCTCGCCACCTGGACCACGATCCGGAGCACGGCGGGCGGGCGAACCACCGCTCGCGTCTACGGCCTGGCGATGGCAGCGGCACTGGCTTGCATGATCTCCGGCACCACGCTTTTGGTCGCCGACCCTCCCTGGCTCACGGGCAGCGGCACGACCGGCGCGGCAGGCGGCTGGCTGGTGGCGATCGCGGTAATGATCCGCAAGGGGCTGGTGCCCTTTCACTCGTGGTATCACACGCTTTTCTCCGGCGCTTCCCTGGCCACGGCGCTCGTGGTGACGATGCCTCAGGTTGCCACCTACACCGCGGTCCGCCTGCTCGTGGGCCATGCCGACGGCGTTCCCGATGAGCTGCTCGTGCTCTCCAACGCCGCCCTGATGACGGCGGCCTACGGCGCCGCGCTCGCCGTGGTCCAACGCGACGCCCGCGGCCTCGTGGGGATGCTCGCCATGAGCCAGTCGGCGATGGTGCTCGCAGGCCTCTCTGGCACGGTACCGACCGAACTCTGCGGAGCGCTGGCCGTCTGGGTGTCGAGCGGACTGGCGCTCACCGGCATCGGGCTGGTTGTCTGGGCGCTCGAGAGCCGGGGGGGTGCGATCTCGATCGAGACGCTCCAGGGCCGGTTCGCCGACGCCCCGGCCCTGGCGGCGTTCTTCCTGCTGTTCGGTTTGGCCACGCTCGGCTTCCCCGGCACGCTGTCGTTCGTCGCCGACGACCTGATCATCTCCGGCAGCCTCGACGATCACCTGCATGCCGGGCTGTTCGTCATCGCCGCGACGGTGTTCGCAGGCATCGCCGTGATGCGCGGGTGGTTTCACGTGTTTGGTGGGCAGGTCACCGTCGACGCCCCACGGCACGCGCTCCTGCCGAGGGAACGCGTGGCCTTCACCGCGCTTGTCATCATCCTCTTTGGCCTCGGGCTCTGGCCGGGCCCCTTCGTCCGCTCGCTCGAAAAAGTCGCCGCGTCCCTCCTTACGTCGCGGCATCATCACGCGGCCCCCCCCCTCCTGGAGAGCCATCCATGAACCCGTCAGACCACGGCCCCGGCGTCACTCGCGACATCCCTCGCGGCATGGACGGCTTTGTGACCTCCTTCCGCCAGGACGTGACCAGTGGATTTCTCGTCTTTCTGATCGCCCTGCCGCTCTGCCTGGGGATCTCGATGGCGAGCGGGTTTCCCCCGGTGGCAGGCGTGTTCACCGCCGTGGTGGGTGCGATCGTAACGACCTTCCTCAGCAACTCTGAGTTGACCATCAAGGGACCGGCTGCCGGCCTGATCGTGATCGTGCTCGGGGCCATGCAGTCGTTCGGCTTCACCGGCGGCGTTGATCCCGCCGCCGATCTGCAGGCCTATCGCATGGCCATCGCCGTGGGGTGCGTGGCCGGCTTCGTGCAGGTCGCCTTTGGTCTACTCCGCGCTGGGGCCCTCGCCGACTTCTTCCCGACCGCCGTCGTGCACGGCATGCTCGCAGCCATCGGGCTGATCATCTGCCTCAAGCAGCTGCCCGTGGTCTTCGGCCAGAAAGCGAGCGGCGAGCCACTCGAGATCCTCCGGGAACTGCCCGAAAAGATTCTCCATCTCAACCCCGTGATCACGCTGATCGGCCTCGTGAGCCTGCTGATCCTGTTTGGCTGGCCCGTGCTCCGGCAGCGGCTGCGGCCCGCCTGGCTGCGGTTCGTTCCCGCGCAGCTGCTTGTCCTTGCCGTCGCGGTGCCGCTTGGCATGTGGTTCGATCTCGCGCATGAACACACCTACACCTTCGCCGCCCACGAATACAAGGTCGGGCAGTCTTTCCTCGTCAACGTGCCCGGCAACCTACTCGCCGCCGTCACGACACCCGACTTCTCCGTGTTCACCGCACCGCAGACCCATGTGGCCGCGATCTGGTGGGTGATGATGTTTGCGCTGGTCGGCAGCGTGGAATCGCTGCTTTCGGCCAAGGCGATCGACCTGCTCGATCCGTGGAAGCGGAAGACGAACATGAACCGCGACCTCCTGGCCGTCGGTGTCGCCAACATCGCTGCGGCCAGCATTGGCGGCCTGCCGATGATCTCCGAGATCGTCCGCAGCAAGGCAAACATTGACAACGGCGCCCGCACGAGGTTCGCCAACTTCTGGCACGGCATGTTCCTCCTGGCGTTCGTGGCCCTCGTGCCGCAGCTGATCCACCGGATCCCGCTCTCGGCGCTGGCCGCGATGCTCGTCTACACCGGATTCCGGCTGGCATCCCCTCGCGAGTTCATCAACGTCTTCAGGATCGGCTCGGAGCAGCTCCTGATCTTCGTGGCCACGATCGTCGCGGTGCTCGCCACCGACCTCCTCATCGGCGTGGGAGTCGGCATCCTGCTCAAGTTCATGATCCACGCGATCAACGGCGTGCCGCTGACGTCGTTCTTCAAGCCGTTCCTCAAGGTCACCACCGTCGACGACCAGACGGTGCAGATCGACGCGAGCGGCTCCGCCGTGTTCACCAACTGGATTCCATTCCGCCGACAGATCGAGCAGCTCGGGCTCGTGCAGCACAACAACGTGATCGTCAACCTGGCGGGCACGACGCTGGTGGACCACAGCGTGATGGAGAAGCTGCACGAAGTCTCGCTCGACTTCCAGCAGGCCGGGCTCCGGCTCGACATCGTGGGCCTCGACGGACATCGGCAGGCGTCGGCGCATCCCTACGCCACCCGCAGGCGGGTGACCGTGCAGATGCGGCGAATCACCGTCGTGGGGCCGGTGGCGATGGAAGCCGACCTCATCGCGATGGTACGAGACCAGGGCGCGTCGGGATTCACGGCGGTATCCTGCCATGGAGGTGGCCGCCGCGAAGATCGGGGCGACGGCCGGCAGCTGGTACGGTTCGAGACGATCGTGCCAGCGGAGATCGCGGCGAAGATTTTGGACGCCCTTCGCGAACCTCGGTTCACCGCGGATCGGATGACGGTGTGGATTGAGCCGGTCGACGTGCTGCGGCTCGAGCAGTTCTGAGTCGCGGCCGACCGTATCGACCGCAGCAGTGTCTCCCAGTCATCCCGTGGCGGCACGAACCCCGTAGGTGCAGGTTTTCTACCTGCACGTTGCTTGCGCGTGGCAGCACGAAACCCACAACAAACCAGCGGCGACGCAGGCGGCGCGCCGTACGATGGGGCCGCGAAGGGCCGTCGTGCTCCCCGACATCGCCCCCTGCGGGGCATGCCTTGCCGAGTTGGGCGATCCCGCCGATCGACGGCATGGCTACGCCTTCATCAACTGCACCGACTGCGGCCCGAGGTTCACGATCATCGACACGCTGCCCTACGACCGCCGCAGGACGACCATGCGGTCCTTCGCGATGTGCCCGGCATGTGAGGCGGAGTATCGGGATCCGGCTTCGCGGCGGTTCCATGCCCAGCCAAATGCCTGCCCCACATGCGGACCAGCCGCACTTCGCGCCGGAGGAATCGTCGCCGTCAAAGGCGTTGGTGGATTCCATCTCGCCTGCGATGACTCCGTCATCCGGTGCGTGGCGGGCTTGCCACTACCGCTCCGCCGCTCCCGCGGACATGCGCCGCTGCCCATCCGTCTCGCGACCGGTGGCCCACCGGTGCTGGCAGTCGGCGGTGAACTCAAGGCCACTCTCTGCCTGGCCCGCGACCACGAGGCTCACGTCGCCTCCCTCCTCACCGAACACGGCCGTGATGCGGCCGGCTCGCCGGGCGTCATCGGCGTCTGCTTCGACGGCACCGGCTACGGCAGCAACGGCACCATCCTCGGGGCGAGTTCGTCGTTTGCGACGGACCACTGCCGCGGCGTGCCGCGCATCTCATGCCGTTTCCACTCCCCGGGGGCGACGTCGCAATCCGCCATCCCTGGCGGGTGGCGCTCGCCCTACTCCGCTACGCCCGCCTCCCCTGGAACGACGCGATCCCGTCTGTCCGTGCCGCTTCCGCCGGCGACCGCGACATCCTCGCACGGCAACTCGACCGGCAACTCGCCTGCACCGACACCACGAGCATGGGGCGACTGTTCGACGCCGTGGCCTCGCTGACGGGCGTGCGGCAGTCGATTGATTACGAGGCCGAGGCCGCGCTGAATCTCGAGGCACTCGCTGCCGCGGAGAATCTCGCCACGACAGGCCGACCCTACCTGCTGCCCACGCACGCAACGGTCGACGGGCCGATCACGATCGACTCGCGGCCTCTGGTGCGGGCGGTCGTAGTCGATGTCGAGGCGGGCGAGTCTCCCGGCAGCATGGCGGCCCGCTTTCACGCCGCGGTTGCGGGGATGATCGTGAAAACGTGCATCCTCCTCCGGGACCGCGGCGCGGGAGCCACCGTGGGCCTCACCGGTGGGGTCTTCCAGAATGCGTGGCTCGTGGAGCGGTCGCTCGACGGACTGCACGCAGCCGGCTTCGAGGTGCTGACGCACCATACCGTGCCCCCCAACGACGGCGGCCTTGCGCTCGGCCAGGTGGTTCTCGGCCGTGCCCTTCTCGCCAGCGCCGTGCCATCGCTGTAAACGCTTCTGGGCCTACTCGCCCGCAATCACCCGCCGCCGGTCGGCGAGAAACGCCAGCCACCCATCGATCCCGACCCCGGTCTTGGCCGAGGTCTCGAAGATCTGCATGCCCGGTCGGTGGGTCATGATCTGGCGGACCGGAGCTCCGCTCTCGGCCAAACGCCGGGCGTCGTTGTCGGTCTCGAGATTCCCGACCACCGCCGCACAGGCTACGCCACGGGCCACGAGGCGGGCGAGCGTCTCCTTGAGAAACGCCGTCTTCCCGGTGCCGGGGCTCGACACCATGTTGATGACGAGCACGCCGGCCCGCAGGCATCGCACCCGCATCTCGCGGGCAACTTCATCGTTCTTCTTGAGGATCCTCGTGCGGACCTCGAGGATTCGGGGCTCAATCACGCGGGGATCTCCGGGAACGCGGGCGTGGCAACGGCTGCGTAGCTTTCGAAGCCGTTGGTGATGGAAGAGTCGTCGCACGTCTGCAGTGGATTCTAGCTTTACCCATGAAGCCCCCGGGAGGGCTGCGGTGTGCTCGGCCAAGCTCATGGGGCGGGTCAGCGAGGAGTTTCCGCTCGAG
>CAJBSQ010000746.1 GCA_903958265.1 uncultured Planctomycetaceae bacterium | reverse complement strand
GGGGCGGGTTTGGCGGCAAGGAGACGCAGGCATCGCTGCCGGCGGTGATGGCGGCGGTCGTCGCCCACCGCACGGGCCGCGCGGCGCGGGTCGTCTATCGCCGCGAGGACGACATGGCCTCCACCGGCAAGCGGCATGCCTACCGCACGGCCTGGGAGGTGGGCTTTGACGACGAGGGGCGGATCCTCGGCTATGACGTCGAGTTCCACTCCGCGGGGGGCGCGGCGGCCGACCTCTCCACCTCGATCATGGAGCGGTCGATGCTCCATGTCGACAACGCCTATTGGCTGGAGCACGTCGAGATCCGCGGCCGCGTGTGCTTCACCAACCACGCGCCGGCCACTGCCTTTCGCGGGTTCGGCGGGCCGCAGGGAATGGCCGTCACCGAAAGCGTGATCCAGGAGATCGCCACCCACCTCTGCGGCCTCGGAAAGCGGCTCCGGGCCGTCGACGTGCAGCGGCGAAACCTCTACGGAACCGGCGATGAGAACGTGACGCCCTACGGCCAGGTCGTGAAGGGCAACCATCTGCCCGAGATCATGAGCACGCTCGTGGCACGATGTGATTTCGAATCCCGGCTCGCGGCCGTCGAAGCGGCCAACGCCCGCGATCCGCTCGTGCTCCGCGGGCTCGCGATCATGCCGGTGAAGTTTGGCATCTCGTTCACGGCGAAGTTTCTCAACCAGGGCAACGCCCTGGTGAACGTCTACACCGACGGCACGGTGCAGGTCTCGACCGGCGGCACCGAGATGGGGCAGGGGCTCAACACCAAGATCCGGCAGCTCGTGGCCGACGAGTTCGGTCTGCCGCCGGAGCAGGTGATCCTGATGCCGACCTCCACCGAGAAGAACTGCAACACCTCGCCCACCGCTGCCTCCGCCGGCACCGACCTCAACGGCGCCGCGGCCGTGGAGGCCTGCCGCACGATCCGGGCCCGCCTGGAGGCCTGGGCGGCGGCACGGTTCGCGGACGATGGCCTCGTCGAGTCGTGCGGGCACGTCGGCTTCGCCGGCGGCTGGGTCTACGACACCCGGCGGCCCGCGATGCGGATGGCATTCGGCGACCTCTGTGCCGCCGCCCGCCGCGACCGCGTGGACCTCGGAGCCCGCGGGTTTTATGCCACCCCGATCGCCGGTTTTGACCCCGCGGCGGGCCGCGGCGCGCCCTTCTTCTACTACACGCAGGGGGCGGCTGCCGCGGAGGTCTGCATCGACCGGTTCACCGGCGACCTCACCGTCGTGCGGGCCGACATCCTCATCGACATCGGCCGCTCGATCAATCCGGGCGTCGACCGCGGGCAGGTGATCGGTGGCTTCATACAAGGCATGGGTTGGGTGACGGGGGAGTGCCTGGTGTACGACGAGCGGGGCACGCTGCTCTCCGACTCACCGACCACCTACAAGATTCCTGCAGCATCGGACGTGCCGGCCGACTTCCGCTGCGACTTCTTTCCCAACGACGACAACGTCGAGAACGTCGCCCGCAGCAAGGCCGTGGGTGAGCCCCCCTTGATGCACGCGATCTGCGTCTGGGCGGCCGTGAAGCACGCGCTCTCCGGCGTGTCGCCCGAGGCGGCGCGACGGCTCTGCCTGCCGGCCACCGGCGAGGAGATCCTCCGGGCGCTGTCGGTCGCCGGCGGGCCGACCGCGTCAGGCGATGCCTGGGGCCACTCGGCCGCCGTCCGGCACTGGTCGCGGGCCCGCTGAATCGACGGAAGCGAACCATGCCCGCACCGCACGGACTGATCGAACGGCTCGCTGAGATGGCGGCGGAAGGCAAGCCGTTCGTGCTCGTGACGCTCGTCGAGACCATCGGCAGCACGCCCCAGGACGCGGGCACCAAAATGCTCGTCGATGCGGAGGGGCTGCGGTTTGGCACCGTCGGCGGCGGCAGGGTCGAGCAGCAGGCGATCGCGGCGGCCCGGGCGCTCCTTGCCGATGCCGTGGCGAAGCCCTGCACGCTGGTGGAGTGGAACCTCAAACGCGACGTGGGCATGACCTGCGGCGGCACGGTGAAGCTCCTCTTCGAGGCGTATCACCTGCGGCCCTGGCGGGTGGTGGTGTTCGGCGCCGGGCACGTTGGTCAGGCAGTGATCCGCTGCCTGCTGCTGCTCGACTGCCAGGTGGTCTGCATCGACTCCCGGCAGGAGTGGCTCGATCGACTGCCGCGGTCGTCGCAGCTCGACGCGATCCTGCTCGCCGAGCCACGGGACGTCGTGGCGGGGCTCACGGCCGACGACTTCGTGGTCTGCATGACGATGGGGCACCGCACCGACTTCCCGATCCTCGAGGCGATCTTCAGGTCTGGGCTCGAGCCGGTCTATCTCGGCGTGATCGGCAGCCGGGCGAAGCGGGAGGTGCTCCGCCGCGAACTGGAGGCCGCGGGCGTGCCGGCGGCCGCGATCGAGCCGCTCCGCTGCCCCATCGGCCTGCCTGTGGGGAGCAACCAGCCTGGGGAGATTGCCGTCAGCGTGGCGGCGGAGATCCTTCAGGTTCGCGACGCCCGGCGACCGAGGTGAGCCAATGGCCTTCCCTGACGGGATGAACGTGCACGACGGCGTGGTCGACCTCGACCCGTGCGAGCCCGCGTTCGTCTGCGATCCATACCCCTACTACGCGGCGATGCGGGAACTCGGCCGCTGCTTCCACTGGCGGCAGCTCGGCCACCGCTGCTGCGGCCGCTACGACGACGTCAGCGGGCTGCTCCGCGACCGTCGGTTCGGTCGCCAGGTGCTCCACGTGGCCACCCGCGAGCAGCTCGGCTGGCCGGAGCCGGCGGAGCACCTCGCGGCCTTTCATGAGTTTGAGCAGCACTCGCTGTTGGAGCTCGAGCCGCCGCGGCATACCCGGCTACGGGGCTTTGTGAATACGTCCTTCTTGCCGCGGCAGGTGGACCGCCTGACACCGCGGATCGAGCGGCTGGCCGAGTCACTCGTCGACGGCTTCGCAGGCCGCGGGCGGGTGGACCTCATCGAGGCCTACGCGGCGCCGCTTGCGGTCGGCGTGATCGCCGACTTCCTCGGCGTGCCCGTCGAGCTTGGGCCGCGGCTGCTCGCCTGGTCGCACGACATGGTGGCGATCTACCAGGCCCGCCGCGACCGGCCTACGGAAGACCGCACGGTGGCCGCGACCATGGAGTTCTCGGCGCTGATGCGGGAGTTTGTCGCCGCCCGCCGCCGCGATCCGGGAGAAGACTTTTTGTCGCAGCTGGCGACGGCCGCCGACGGCTCGGGCCGCGGCCTGACCGACGACGAGATGGTGACGATGGGGATTCTGCTGCTCAACGCCGGGCACGAGGCCACGGTGCACGCGCTGGGCAACGGCGTGAAGGCGATTCTCG
>CAJBSQ010000745.1 GCA_903958265.1 uncultured Planctomycetaceae bacterium | reverse complement strand
CCGGGTCGATGCCGGCGCGTAGCCCCATCGGGCGGGGCTTTACCTTGAATCGAGGCTCGGACGCTTGGACCGCGATTCCCGCCAATCCCCGCCGCACCGCTTCGTTGAGCGTGGCTTTCAGACTCTGCCCCGTTGCCTCCATGGCTGCCCGGAGCAACTGTTCGACATCGGGATCGACCGTGATCGTCGTTCGCAGCAAAGCATCATGGCATCACGATTTTCGTGACAGCAAGATGCCTTTTTCTGTGGTCAGCGAGCACGAGCCGGCGTCAATTGGCGGGTCGCAGCGGCAGGAAAAGAGCCAGTTTGACCTTAATCCCAATTCGGCGTACAAATTGGGAGCATGTTCCCTAGAACGCTTTCGATCAGTGAATCGAGCAGTTTGCTGCTCCTCGGGCCGCGCGGCACGGGGAAGTCGACGCTTCTCCGGGAGCATTTCGGGGCCCGTGCCACGCTCTGGATCGATCTCCTCGACCCGGAGCTCGAGCACCGTTACAGCCTCCGGCCGGGGGAATTGCGGGAGCAAATCGATGCTGCTTCGGCGGTCGATTGGGTAGTGATCGACGAGATCCAGAAGGTGCCCCTCCTCCTCGACGTCGTGCATGCCGCGATCGAACAGCCTCGTCCCGGCGGCCGGCGTGTCCGCTTCGCCATGACCGGATCGAGTGCCCGGAAGCTGAAGCGCGGGGCGGTCAATCTGCTCGCCGGCCGGGCGTTCGTGCGGCACCTCTTCCCGTTGACCAGCCGCGAGCTCGGGCCGGCCTTCGAGCTTTCCACCTGCCTGCGCTTCGGCACGCTCCCCACGCTGTTCTCATTCACCGCCGAGGCCGATCGATCGAGCTACCTGCGGGCCTACGCCCGAACCTACCTGCGCGAGGAGGTCTGGGCGGAGCATGTCATCCGGCGGCTCGATCCCTTCCGGCGCTTCCTCGAAGTGGCGGCCCAGGCCAATGGCGAGATCCTCAACTGCTCGAACATTGCCCGTGACATCGGTGTCGATCACAAGACGGTGGCCTCCTATTTCGAGATCCTGGAGGACACCCATCTGGGCTTCATGCTCGAGCCGTGGCACGCCTCCGTTCGCAAGCGGCAGCGGCAGTCGCCGAAATTCTGGTGGTTTGATCCGGGCGTCTGCCGGGCCCTGGCCGGTACGTTGACCGTCGACCTCGTGCCCCGAACCGGCGGCTACGGCCGGGCCTTCGAGCACTTCGTGATCCTGGAGATCGTGCGGGCCAGCGACTATTGCCAGAACGACTACCGCTTCTCCTACCTCCGTACGAAGGACGACGCCGAGATCGATCTGATCATCGATCGCCCCGGTCGGCCGCCGGCACTCATCGAGATCAAATCGACCGACCGCGTCGAGCCGCGGCACGTGCGCGACCTGTCACGCTTCCTCCCCGACTTCCCTGGGGCCGATGCCTACTGTTTCTCCCGCGATCCCCTCCGGAAGCGGATCGACGGCGTGCTGGCGGTGCCATGGGAAGAGGGCCTCGCGGAACTCGGGCTGTGAGGCCACAGCGGAGACCGGCAGAATCCGGGCGACGCCTTGGCCTGCAGGGCGATCGCGTTCCTGTCCTGCAAAAACCGGCCACCGCACCGCTCCGGCCTCGTGCCCTCACCGGGCAAAGGCTTCGGGCTTTTCCAGCACGAACATGTGGCCGTGGTCGCTCGTCACGATCACGGCCGTGTCGTCCCAGCCGCCGTGCCCCTCGACCCAGCCGGTGATCGCCCGGAAGGCGGCGTCGCCGCTTTTCACCGCGCCGATGGCCGCATCGATGTCGTTGCCATGGCTTGCCCAGTCGACAT
>CAJBSQ010000744.1 GCA_903958265.1 uncultured Planctomycetaceae bacterium | reverse complement strand
TCCTTTCCCCGTCGCGCAACCGCCGAAGGAACTCGACTGGGAGATGTGGCTCGGCCAGGCGCCGAAGGTGGACTACCGTGAGAAGCGGTGCCACTACGAGTTTCGCTGGTGGTACGAATACTCCGGTGGCAAGTTCACCGACTGGGGCGCGCACCACGTCGACATCGCCCAGTGGGCGCTGAAGGAAGACGCCAAGGGCAAGGGCCCCACGAAGATCAACGGCACCGACGCCAAGCACCCCGTGCCCTTCAAGGACGGCTATCCGACGGTGGACGACTGCTACAACACGTCGGACGACTTCGCCGTGAACTGCACGTTCCCCAGCGGCGTCGAGATGGTGGTCACGAGCCGCGGCGACAACGGCATCCTCTTCGAGGGCACGAAGGGGCGGATCTTCGTGAACCGCGAGAAGGTCACGGGCAAGCCCGTCGAAGAGGGTTGGGACAAGGACAAGTTCACCGACGCCGACGTCGTGGCCCTCTACAAGGGCAAGCCCTTCGAAGACCACAAAACCAACTTCTACCGCTGCATCCGCGAAGGCGGCCTGCCGGTGTCAGACGTGTTTAGCCACGTGGTGGCCATGAACACCTGCCACCTCTCGGCGATCGCTGCGCGGCTCGGCCGGACGATCACCTGGGATCCGGCGGCGGAAAAGATCGTCGGCGATGAGCAGGCGGCGGCCCTCGCGGCCCGCACGCCGCGGGCCGGCTACGAGCTCCCGCGGGTGTAGCGCCGTAGCACAGGTTTTCAACCTGTGTGTGCACGCACCCCCGTAGCACAGGTTTTCAACCTGTGTGTGCACCCACGTCTGCGTTGGGCTTGGAGTGATCCATGCCGGCCGGCTGCGGTGCGGTGATGACTCGCAAGGATCGAGCTTGACCCGTCAGAGTTGCCATGCTTTGCGAGCACCTCCCGCAAGATGGCACGTGCCGCAGGCGGTAGCGACGTTTCGCCCGAGCACACCTTGGACCAACCGGCTGCCCACAGTAGACTTGTTGCCAATCTCGTCGCTGAACTCTTCAACCGGCGTTCGTGGCATCCTCGGCATGGCATGACCGGCTAGAAAGCCTGAGTGCCCGGAGCCAACGACTTACCAAACGATGCCTTTGGCGCAAGCGGGCCTGTCGCTGAGCGATGACGAGTCTTACAAGGGCGGGCGGACGTACGCCCTTTTCTTGACGCGGAGACCGATCGGTCTGGGCTTTCGACTTCCCTCCAAGAGGCGATCCGCTGCATGGCTGACAACTCGGCTGGCACCAAGTTGGGGGCAACGCCATGGCTGCACAAGATCCAACCTGTCGGAGTGGACGGGAACGTCCTGATCGACTTCTGTCGGCCAGCAGCGGCAGCGATTCCCTGCAGGTGATGGGCGATGGGGCGCCGGCTCGGCGTTCCGGTAGATCAGCGCCCACCACCACCGAACGGGGCCCCGACTCATGGCGGCGCCTCATCGCCGTAGCGGTCGGACTCGTGACACTGCTCGCGGTGTTCGGCCTGTCGCGGCTGAAGATCGACGATGACCTGCGGTCGTTGCTGCGTGATTCTGACGCCGACTTCAGGCTCGTCGATGAGGTGGCCGGTGGGTTCGGTGCCCCCGATCGCGAGTGCATCGTGCACGTCGCGGCGGAATCTGGAGACCTCTTCGATGCTCCATCCATCGCAGCGATTCGCTCGTTGACCGGGAGACTCAAGGCACTGGATGGCGTCGAGCAGGTGCGTTCGATGTTCGACATCCGCCGTCAGGGGATAGCGGGGGCGATCCTGCCAGTGATTCCCCAGGTCGAGGGCGAACTCAGGGTCTCTGACGGCCAAGCCGCCCGCGCTCGCGCCATCGATCACCCGCTTATCGTAGGTCACTTGCTCGCCGACCATGGGAGGTCGGCGATCGTGCTCGTGCGGCTGCAGCCCGACGCCGTCAAGCCGCCCGCGCTCAGTCAGGCCGTGACGCGAATCGAGACCCTGCTCGCGGCCGAACGGGCTGGCCCCGCTCGGCTGGCGCTTGAACTCACCGGCCTGCCAGCGCTGCGAGAGCAGGCGACGCGGGCGCTGCGGCGCGACATACTTTTCTTCAACACGATCGGTCTCTGCCTGGCCGTAACGATTTTGGCATTCGTGGCCCGCAGCCTGCGGTCGACGATCGTAGCCTGCATCCCTCCGGTGATCGGAGCGGTATGGGCGATGGGAATCATCGCCGCTATGGGCTTTCCGCTGAACGTCCTTACGAGCGTCGTGCCTTCTCTGGCACTCGTGATCGGTACGTGCGACTCGATTCACTTTATCGAAGACATGCGCCGTAGCGCTCGACGCGGCGTCAACGCCGTTACGGCATCGAGGAACGCCGTCCGTCGCGTGGGCGTAGCCTGCGGCCTGACGAGCCTCGTGACCGCCATCGGCTTCGCCTCG
>CAJBSQ010000743.1 GCA_903958265.1 uncultured Planctomycetaceae bacterium | reverse complement strand
GTCGGCGAAGGGGGTCGGCGAAGGGGGTCGGCGAAGGGGGTCGGCGAAGGGGGTCGGCGAACGCTCGCGGAGCCTTGGGCGTATCCTCGCCCGGCGACGCGACTTTTGCCGCCCCCGAGCCGGCGAACCACGGAAGTCGAATGCGCTCTCGCCGCAGCTGCTGGCGATGAACTCGTCGAGTGCGGGCGACCACACTCTGCTGACCGCGTCGGGGGCGACGATCGCCACGGCGGTCGCGCCGGAATCCTCGTCGGCGTCGAGGTTTGCGGGGATGATTCGCTGGCAGGCGTCGGCCGAGGCCAGCGGCATCAGCGCCGCATGATCGGTCGAACGGTCTGCTCACCTACCAACACGATCATGCCGCCTGGCTGCTCGCCGGCGTGGCGGCCACCGCGGAGCGGCACGCGGCCGCCTCGTCGCGACCGAAGACTGCTTCGTCGCGACCGAAAACCGCATACAGCGAATCACTCAGCGGCGAGCGATCAAAGAGATTCATCCGCGTCACCCGCAGCCCCGCAGCCCGACCGATGGCCTCGAGCGTGGCCGGGGTGAAGTAGTTGACGTGATCGGGCCAGCGATAGCCGCACCACCGCGGGCCCCGCAGGTGGCGGCCCATGCAGTCGTAGTTGGGCACCTTGATCACGACGCGGCCGTCGGCCGCGAGCCGTTCCCGGCAGCGACGGAGCAGAGGCAGCGGGTCGATCTCGTGTTCGAGGATGCAGGAGAGGACGATCACATGCACGCTGCCGCCGTCGAGGTCGGCGAGGCCGTCGATCCCGGTGCCGTGGATGCAGCGGCCGTTGTGGGCCCGCAGCGCGAGATGGGCGACCTTCGCGAGGTAGGTGGAGATCTCGATGCCGATCGGCTCGATCCGATTGGCCACGCCCCGCGGCAGCCGCCCGGCGACCCGGGTTGCCAGAGTGCCCTGTGCGCAGCCCACGTCGACGAGGCGAATCGGCCCCGTGGCCTGATGGCGGGCAGCCCCGCGGAGGGTCGACCGCACCAGTGCCGCCATCTTGTCACGCTTGAGGAACCGCTGCCGGAGCGTCTTGATCGCCCCGCTGAGGGCGTAGAGTGCCGGCTCCGCCGTGCGGCGACGCTGCGATTCGTGGGCATGGGTCACCTCCCAGGCGAACTCCTCGCGGAACCGATCCTGAGCCGGCGGATTGGCGAGATAGACAAACCCGGTTTCACGGCACCGTTGGAGTTCCCAGGGGGGAGGTGCGTGGTCGACGCGATCGGATGGGGCGCTGCGCTCGAGCAGCGGGCACGGGCGGTTGGAGGGATGCATGACGCGGCCACCTTCGCAGAGTGTGAAACGATCACCGGCATCCGTTGCTATCGGCAAACCCAACGCCGTTTCCCCAGTCGTTCCCACCGCCTGCTGTGGGCCGCGGATCGCCCAGCTTGCCACGCCCGCCGCGCCTGCCACCGTTCGGAACAGGAGACAAAAAAACGGGCGGCATCACGAAGATGCCGCCCGCCTAATGAATGACGCGACTTCAGGCTGAGCCGTGGCTCAGCCGGAGACCATCGCCTTGAGGTTCTTCAGCGCGCGAACCCGAACCTTCACGCTGGCCGGCTTCGCCGGGCGATCCTGCAGCTCGCCGGTGAAGGGGTTCTTGACACCCTTCTGAGCCGGACGGGCGGGAACCTTGCGACGCTCGATCTTCACGAGACCCGGGATCGAGAACACGCCGATGCCGGAGCCCTTGAGGGACTTCTGGATCTCGGTGGTGAGCGCTTCCATCACTGCCACGACGTCCTTCTTTGCAAGGTTGGTCGTTTCGGAGATGCTTCGCATGATCTCGGTCTTCGTCATGGGCTTGCTTCCCGACTTCTTCGCCATCGCCAGTCCTCCAAAAAAATGTCAGAGTTGCCGGCAGCAGGTTCCCCGCCGCCGTAGAAAATCTCGGCCGAAATCGCCGAACGCGGCCCCGATTAGACTTCGCGGGTCTGAAAATGCAACCCAAAAAAAGGGTCTCCTGACTGGAAAACCGGGGTTTTTCCCGGGAAACGGCGGGGGCGAGCCTCTTTCTGGACGAAAATCCGCCGGAAAACTCGGGGGTCGGGCGGCTCCGAAGCGGACGCCGGGCCGTTGAACGCCGCCCTTACGACCGGAGCCGTTCGGTCCATTCTGGGATTCGAGAACCAGCTCGAGCCGTGACCCAGTGGGCCGCGATTCCGCGGGCAGGTGATACCATTCGAGGGTTCGTTGAATCCCGGATGCGTCATGTTCATGGCCGTGATCGCCTCTCATCACCGGCGACGACACCGAACCGCAGCGGCGTTGGGCTGGCATGCCAGCATCATGGGTGGCTTCGTTGCGACGGCCGTGGTCGCGGCCGTCGTCTGGCCGTCCTTCGCCATGGCTGCCGAGGAGGCTGCCGAGGCGGCGGCGACTCCCGAGGCCGACTCAGCCGCGGAGGCGGAAGACAACGGCGTCTTCCTGCCGTCGGACCGCGTCAAGGAGCGCCAACTCGACCGTGCCCGACGAATGCTCGCCGCGGGTGACTGGGCCGATGCGGCCGGACTGCTCGACGAGTTGCTCGCCGACGAGCGGGATGCCTTCTTACAAGGCGAACATGCCGGTGGCACCCGGCGGAGCATCCGAGCCGAAGCGACGCGGATGATCGCGGCGCTGCCCGTGGCTGGAAACAATGCCTACGGTCTCCTGTTTCGAGCCCGGGCCGAACGGGCGCTGGCCGAGGCACTCCAACACGATGACGCGGCCGGGGTGATGGCGGTCGCCCGCCGCTGGTTCGCGACGCCGGCTGGTCAACGAGCCGCCGTGGTCGCAGCGATTGCGGCGCTCGAGTCGGGAGACGGTCGGGCTGCGGCGGCGTGGCTCGCTGGGGTGGCCGAGACCGCCAACGCCGAGAACTGGGGGCCGACGCTCGCGGTGATGCGGGCCGCCGCGCTGGCCCGTGCCGGTGATCGCCGCGGTGCAGGTGAGATGCTCGAGGCGGCGCGGGCCCGTGGTGGCGGCATGGCGCGGATTGCTGGCCGAGAGCTCGCCCTGTCGGGCGAGACGGCTGGATCGGGTACGGCATCCACCGCCGTGGCGACCGCGGCGCACGCCTGGCTCGATTCGTTCGTGGCAGCGGGTCACTCGGACAGTGGCTCGCACGCAGGCGACTGGCTGCAGCCCGGCGGTGACGCCGCCCGCAATGCCGTGGTCGAGGCATCCCAGCCGCTGTTGGTGGCTCGCTATCGGGTACCGCTGACGCGACACCCTGAGGAGTCGAGGCTTCTGGAAAGGCGTCGACGGGCGGCCGCCGCCGACGGCGAGTGGGTCGTGCCGGCAGGTTCGCTCGTGGCAGTCGCGGGCACGCTCGTGGCCCAGACGCCGCTGGGCATCCTCGGCATCGACTTCGAGACCGGCAAGCGGCTCTGGCTGCAGTCGGCCGCTGCGGCGGGCCGCAGCGGTAGTGATGCGGCGCTGCAGGCATCGCTCGGTCGCGTGTTTGACGACGCCACCAGCGGCTGCCTGTCGAGTGATGGATCGCGGGTGTTCGCCGTCGAGAGCCATCCCGATGCCCTCACGCCACCGGCCGAGTCGCTGCTCGGAGCGGCCGACACCATCGGTTGGCAGAACGGCAACACGCTGACGGCCTACGATGTCACGGCGCGGGGACGCGTTGCCTGGCGGCTGCCCGGCCGCGACGCCGGCGAGGTGGGCGCGGCGTGGTACATGGGCGCTCCGCTCGTGGTGGGCGATGACCTGTTCGTGCTCGTGGAGTCTGGTGGCCAGCTGCGGCTCGACGTGCTCGATGCGGCCCGCGGCGTGGTGCGGTGGTCGCAGCCGCTCGCCGATCTCGACGAGCAGCAGTCGGCGGCGAATCGCGACGCCTTCGGCCGCCGGCTCGCGGGCCTGACGCCGGCGTGCGCCGAGGGCGTGCTCGTCTGCCCGCTCGGGGGCGGCGCCGTGGTTGCGGTGGAAGTCGCCACGCGGTCACTGCTCTGGGCCCACAGCTACCGGCCGCTCGAGCCAGCCGGTGATCCGCTTGGCGGCGGCCTGCGGATCCGGGGACTGGTCGGCGAAGGACGCGATGCCGCCGCGCCGCGCCGCGGTGGTGATCCATGGCCGGTGATCGCGAGCGGTCGCGTGGTGCTTGCGGCCTACGATGCCGAGGAGGTGCACTGCCTCGGGCTGCGCGATGGCCTGCCGGTCTGGCCACGGCCGCCGCGCGGCCGATTTCAAATGGCCGGCGTCGTCGACGGCGTCGTCGTCCTCGTGGGCCGCGACGGTGTCGAGGCATTCGGGATCGACACCGGCCTGCGGAAGTGGTCGCGGCCCCATCCCGCCGCCGCTCGTCCCAGCGGACGCGGGATCGTGACGGCCACGCGTCTCTTTCTTCCGTACGACACGCCCGAGGTGGTGGAGATCGACCTTGCCGACGGATCCGTCGCGGGCCGACACGCGGCGCGGGGCGGCGCGGTGCCCGGCACCCTCGTCGCCCATCGCGGCGAGCTGATTTCGCGGGGCGTCGATGCCATCGACGTGTTTCACCAGACATCCGAGCTGGAGTCGCGGATCGAGACCGCCCGCCACGACCGGCGGCCGAGCCCGTGGGCCGACTTCTGGGAAGGGCAGCTGGCGGTGATGCGGGGCGACGTGGCGGCGGGGCTGGAACTTCTGCGGCAGTCCGCCGAGGCTGCACGGTCGCCGCCCGGCGCGGTCGGCGACGCGTTGGCGTTTGCCATGAAACAGGATTTCGGGGCGGCGTCGGCCTGCTGGCAACGCTGGAGCGAGGCCGCCGATCCCGCGGCACGGTCGGCTCCCGTGCTCCGTGCCGCCGCCGATGGATTCCTCCGGGCCGGCGAGGTGCAACCCGCCTGGCGGGCCTGCCGCGACCTGCTCGCGATCGAGGAGCCCGGAGCAGCCGTGCTGATCGCCGATTCCTCCGACGCCGCGCTCGAGGTGCGGCCGGATCGCTGGGTGCGAGGCCGCCTCGCGGAACTGGCCGCGCGGGCATCCGCTGCCGAGCGCGTCGAGATGGCCGAGGAGATTGCGTCGTTGGTCGAGCACGCGGCCGCCATGCCCGAACCGGCGCGTCGGCGGCGATGCAAGGATCTGCTCGAGCGGCTCGGCGACCACCCGGCGGCCAACCCCATCCGGGCTGCCTTCGTTGCGGAGGTCGACGGTGACGCCGGCGGCCTGACCGGTCACGGCCGCGAGTGGGAGATCCGCCGCGACCTGCTCGGCGACCGTGGTCGTGCCGACGGCGACCTCGACGACTCAGATGACGAGGATCCGCAGGCTGAGTGGCCGTCAGCCGACTGGCCGCAGGCTGAGTGGCCGTCGGCCGACTGGCCAGTGGGCCGCGTGGTCGTGCGGCGGTCGCGTCGAGAACCCGCTGCCGAGCAGAGCGGTGTCGGTAGCCAGGTGGTGGTGGTGCCGCTGGTGGGCAGCACGCGGCCGGCGATCCCGGGCGTAGCCGTGAGGTACGACATGCAGCAGCGGAGGCTGCTGGTGAGCGACGGGTATGGCCGGCGTGTCGTGGAACCGCTGCCGCTGGACTGGGGCGGCGCCGCGGCCGCCATGCCGTGGATGAATCAGCAGTCGCCAATCGAGTCTTCCGTCGTGGGCCGCGTGCTGGTGGCGCGGGCGGGAGCCGCCGTGGCGGCCTTCGACATCGGGGCCTCGCCCGGCGACAGCCGGCTGCTCTGGAAGTCGGGAGGCAGGCAGGCTGCAGGACGCGACATGGTCTCGATCCGCGCGGTTTCCGCGGCAGGGGGCCGCATCGCCCGCAACGGCGATCTGCCGCTCGGGGGCAGGATTACGGAGCCCGACGACCTAGCCGACGCTCGGACCGTGCTAACGCCGCCGGCGCGGGCCGCCGGCGTGCTCCAGACCGCGGGCCGGTCGGCCGCGCTGCTCGACCCGGTGTCGGGCAGCCTGCTCTGGGAACGGCAGGGGC
>CAJBSQ010000742.1 GCA_903958265.1 uncultured Planctomycetaceae bacterium | reverse complement strand
CGGGACGGGGAACTGCTGCTCGACGGGACGGCCTGTGCCGAGATCCCGCGGCCTGGCGGGCGGATCGTCGTTGTCGGCGGCGGCAAGGCGGCCGCCGGCCTGGCGGCCGCCGTGGAGCGGCTGCTCGATGACGCACTCGCCACCGGCCTCGACATCCGCGGGCTCGTGAGCGTGCCGGAGGGGTGTGGCCGCAGCCTGGCCCGCGTGGAGGTCAGGGAGACACGGCCCGCGGCGATGAACCTGCCGACAGCGGAAGCCGTCGCCGCGACCCGCGAGATGCGGGCCCTGCTGGCAGCCCTCGGGCGGGATGATCTCGCGATCGTGCTCGTCACCGGTGGCGGCTCAGCGCTTCTGGAGGATCCCGCGCCCGGCACGAGCCTCGACGACCTGATCGCCGTCACGCGATTCCTCTCGGCCGCGGGCGCCGACATCCGCGAACTCAACGTCGTTCGCCAGGCCCAGAGCCTGGCGAAGGCCGGCGGCCTGGCGAGGGCCTGCGGCGCAGGCCGTTTGGTGGCCCTCGTGCTCTCCGACATCAGCGGCGATCCGCTGGAACTGATCGCATCGGGCCCCTGCATGCCGGTGGCCCCCGATCCGCATGCGGCCCTGGAGGTCTTGCGGCGGCACGAGGCGACAGGCGTCGCGGCGACGATCACGCGGCAGCTCGAACGCCAGGCCGCCGAGGCGGCTGGGGAAGCGGTGTCGAGCCCCGCGAACGGCGAGTGGACGACACCTGCGGGCTGTCGCGTGAGCCACGTGCTGCTCGGCAGCAACGCCACCGCGGTCGATGCGGCGGCGCGGGCGGCCCGGCGCCTCGGTTACGACGCGGTGATCCGGACCGCGGCCGAGACCAGCGAATCGGCCGACGCCGTCGGCGGCCGGCTCGTGGGTGAGGCGGCCACTCTGCTCGCCGCGGCGGCACGCGACGGCCGGCCGCGCGCGGTGCTCGAAGGGGGAGAAGCGGTCGTCACGGTTCCCGCCGACCACGGCACCGGCGGCCGCAATCAGCAGACGGTGCTCGCGGCCGCAGCGGCATGGCCTCCAGGCGCCGCGTGGCCCACGGGGCTCCTGATCGCAAGCCTGGCCACCGATGGCGAAGACGGCCCGACCGACGCCGCCGGCGGCCTGGTCGATGACGAGATCGCGAAGCGGTTGCTCGAGGGAGGTGATCTTCCCCGCGCGGTGGCGAGGTGCGACGCCTACCCCGCGCTCGCCGCTGCCGGCGGCCTCGTCCGCACGGGGCCGACGGGCACGAACGTCGCCGACGTGCGGATCATCCTGGCCCGGCCATAGCCCTTGGCGGGCAATCACGACGCAGCGGGCACTCACGCGGCGGCGTGGAACGCGGCGGCGGCGTCTGTCAGTTACACGTCGCAGACCGAAACGGCCTGCTCCAGGCCGGCGAACGGGTCGCGGGTCGGGATGAACTCATGGCCGACGTAGCCCCGATAACCCATCTCGACGAGCTTCTTCATGCACGCTTGAAAGTTGATCTCCTGATGCTCGTCCAGTTCGCCCCGGCCGGGATTGCCGGCGGTG
>CAJBSQ010000741.1 GCA_903958265.1 uncultured Planctomycetaceae bacterium | reverse complement strand
GGCCGGCGTCACCGGGCACGACTCCGCCGTCGCCGAAGAGCACGTTGCGGCCGCGGCCCCCGATGAGCTGGTCGTTGCCGGGGCCACCGTAGCCCTGAACGCCGATCCGCTCCGGCACCGCGTCCGTGAACAGGATCGTGTCGTTGCCCAGGCCCATGTCGAAGACGATCCACTGAACGTCTGCGGCCGCGTAGGAGATCCCGTTGCCCTTCTCGGAGTCGTCGATTCTGCCGTTGTGATTGCGGTCCTCTTCGGCGTCATACGCCTTGACGATGATCGTGTCGGTTGCGGCGTCGTAGTCGACCAGGAACTCCTCGTCGCCGTCTTCGGTGTCGCCCGGGTAGACGCGACCGGCCAGAGGGCCCGTATTGAGAACGAGCGCCCGCACGGCGCTGCCGTCGGCCAGCACGAAGGAAGAGTCCTTGCTCGCCAGGTCCGCCTCCACCGGCGGGCAGGCGACATGGTTCCAATCGACCAGGTTCGCGCTCGCGATGTCGTAACTGTCGGACCAGAGCGTCACGAATCCGAACGGCGTGGAAACGCCCACCTTGATCCACGACTCGAAGAAGGCGTCGAGCGACCCGGAAAGGTCGAAGATGCACTCGGGGCCGCTGCGGAAGTTGCCGACGAGTTCGTCGAGATGGACCTTGCCGTCGCCGTCGTTGTCCTTGAGGTTGGCGCCGAGAAAGCCCGTGACACCTCCGCGGACGCCGGCCGAGGCCACGATCGCATCGAGATAGGCGCCGGCACCGATCGTGGCGTCAACACGCACCTCGAAGGGGTCGGCCCCGTCGCCGGGCGATGGGTCGTCGCCGAAGTAGATACCGTTGGTCAGCCTCGACGCCGAACCGCCGTTGAGCACCTGCCGCAGGCCGTAGGTGTCGAATCCGAGCGTGAAGTCAGTGGTGAAGGTGATGCCGCCGAAGATCTCGGCAAACAAGGGGCCGAAGATGTTGATGGGCAGGTTGAACTGGGCGGTGGCCATCAGGTCGGGCATGTCCCACTTCACCAGGTCTGGGTTGCCGCCCAGGAGCATCTTGATGAGCACCCCCGCGGGATCGTCGAACATCGGGAAGGTGAAGTGGCCCTGCGTGATCGTGGCGTAGGCCGTGGCCGTGCCCGGGGGCGGAGGGCCGCCGTCGTCGTCGCTCAGGAGTTTCTCCGGGTCCGCCAGCACTTCCGACGCGAGACCGATTCCCTTTTCGAGGCTTGCCAACGCATCCTGCGTCGATCCCCGCAGCAGGCCCTCCACGTCGGCGGAGACGCCGAACAGGTCGGCGACGCTTCCCGTCGAGCCTTGGAAGTTCACACCGCCGAGCGACACCTTGAGGTCGCCGCCGATCTGGTCGAGCGAGCTCGCCACCTTGTCGATGATCAGGACGTACTCGAGAAACTTTACGGTCTCGTCGTAGCGGCCCTGGCTCGTGTGACGGATCGCGTCGAGGACGGTGATCGGTCCACGGCCGGCGAACTTCGACACGTCCGACACCATCGGCACCTCCGAGCGGAGGATGTCGAGGATGGGGCGGACCGGCTCCAGCACGTCCTCGACCCAGCCGAGCATGGTCGCGATCGGGCCCGAGAGCAGTTTTCCGAGGCTGACGTAGGTGTCTTCGATCGTGAAGTAGAAGTTGTCCGCCGAGAGCGTGTCGATCGGGCTCTCCTCGTACCCCATCGCGAACACCATGCCGATCCCCGGGCCGTCGCCGAAGATGTGCGCGGCGAGATCGGCCCGCACCTCGGCCTCGACCGTGCCGGCGATGGAGAGCGTGTCCAACGCGCCGGCGAGGCCCGCCAGGCCGACTGAGCCGGCGCCGAGGTCGGCGGTGAGGCTGGCGGCCAGTTCGGGGCCGGCCGAAGCCTCCGTGTAGTCGAATACGAGCCCGCCGAGCCGCAGCTTCAAGTCGGCTGGCAGGTCGAGCCCGACGCTCGCGCGAAACTCCGTGTCGGCGTCGGTCTCGACAGAGAAGCCCTTGGTGAGGCTCGCGGCCAGGCCGACGTCGAGCGTGAACGTCGTGGCGAGGTTGATGGCGGCTGCCCCCTCGATGGCCATGCCCAGCGCGGGGAGGCCGAAGTCAATGGCGCCGCCGGCCAGCTGCTGGGTGGACGTGGACGAGAGCCAGAGATCGACGACGAGTTCGCTGCCGCCAGAGAGGAGCTGGCCGAAGGGCGTGGCATCGTTCGCTGAGAGCGCGGCGACACCGCCGCCCGCACTGCGGGTCCGGAAAGAGAAGGAAAACGCATTTTCGGGGAATGGGCCGGTCGTCGGTTTGGCGGGCTGACGGGCGTAGCCCAAGCCGGCGAGCTTTCCGGCGAGCCAGGCGTCGAGAGCCCGCGGCGAATCGTAGGAACCACCCTTCGTGAAGAAGCCATCGAGCCGGCCGAGCAGGCCTGTGTCCGACACGTCGACGCCACCAACGAACGGCACGTCGGCCAGCAGGTCGCTGGCGAGCGTGGTGCGGAGGAGCGAGACGAAGGCTCCCGCGCCCTCGATCCAGGTGTCGATGCTGAACGAGGCGGCCTCGACGAGATCGAGAATGGAGGTGAAGGGATTCCCGTCGGCGTCGATCGTTCCCGTGCCGTCGTAGCCGTTCTGGAATCGCTTGTCGGTGATCGGTTGCGCGGTGAAGCTCACGGACTGGCTCGCGCCGTCCGGGGTGGCTGCGATCGTGACGCCGCCTCCGAAGCCGAGCGTGCCGCCGTAGGTATTCGACGGCTGGAGGTAGATCGGGAGCCGCAGGTCGATGGCGGCCTTGCTGGGCTGGATCGTTCCGCCGCTGAGCGTGAAGTGGGCGGGGCCGATCAAGGAGCCGTCGGCGGCGAGTTCGCCCAGCCGGATCCTGGCCTTCTCGAGCCCGGCGCCATTCGACCCGAGCGAGACGCCCGCCAGTCCACCGATGCTGGCGGCCATCACGAGCCCGCCGCCGTCGTCGACTTGGGCCGTGACGTCGATCGCCGACGCGGTCGTGTCGAAGAACGTCGATCCGGTCGCGAGATCGATGCCGAACACGCCGGTGAGCCTTCCGCCGAAATCGAGCGTCAGCACGCCGCTCGACGTGACCGCGAGCGGCAGGCCGCCGGGAAGCTCGAATGCAGGAATCGGCCGAGAGACGCTGACGTCGGCGTCGACGATCAGGGTGAAGACGAGCCTCCCTGCGTTGTCCACCGTCGCAGACACCGCGAGCGGGCGGCCGCCCGGCAGCGACAGCGTGTCGAGGTCGGCCATGAACCCGGAGAGCCCCCCGAAGTCGAGCCGCGGGAAGGCCGCGGAGATCTCGTCGGCCGTGAGCCGGCCCGGGGTGCCCGCGGCATTGAGGCCGTTTAGCCACGCGGCGTTGAAAGTCGGGAGGCCGACGCCCTGCGAGAACTGCGGGAGCCACAGCAGTTTCGCGAATGCGATCGTTGTGGGCTCGATGTTCGCCGTGCCCAGCTTCCAGGCCTTCCAGAGGTCGGGAAACGCGATCGCCGCCTCGGCGAACCAGCCGCGGATGCGTTGCAGGATCGCGAGGTCGGCCGCAGCATTGCCGGGAGTCCATCCCTCCCATTCCACGATCAGGTCGTCGAGGCTCCAGGTGAGCCGTTCGAGCCGGGCAAACGCGTCGAGCCCCGCAAGGGTCGGCAGCGCTGCCGGGGCGTTGAAGGCGTCGAGGAACGCCGTGCCGAGTCGGCCCAGACTGAAATCAGGCCACGAGGCGGCTCCGTTGGCATCGAAAGTGGGCCGTCCGAAAACGGCGGCCATGTCGAAGGACGGCACCGAAGCGAGCACGTCCGCGATCCCGAACGCGTCGCCCAGCGAGACGCCGAGCACAGGCAGGTCGAACGTCCAGAGCGGCGAATGCTCGAGGAATGAGCCGAAGCCGTCGAGGAGCCCCCTGAGGTCGTCGGCCGAGACGCTGCCGAGGCCGGTGGCGATCGACGCGAGTTTCGGGCTCGGCGTGACGCTGAACTCCCAGGCCGCCGGATTCTTCGATGATGCCAGCGTGAGGTAGGGAACGAGCGCACCGTTCGGTGCGTTCACGGCGACCGTGCCGGGCCCCTTCGCGACGAGCAGGGCCTGCTTCGCCACGCCGTCGTCGGTCTTGCCCTCGCCGTAAGTGATGTAGTTCGCGAAGTCGATCTTCAACGACTGCTCGGCCGCGGCAGGCGCGACCCGCAGTTGGAGGATGCCGTTGAGATCGCGCGACGACACCGAGGTCGCGACGACGGCGGCCATTCCACCGGCCATTTCCGCGAGCGTGATGCGGTGATCGGCGACACCGGACGCCGGGTCGACGAGCCTTACGGCCAGGGTGGCGGAGCCCTCGATCGCCCCCGAGTGCACCGTGAGAGCGAGCGGGCCGAGCGATGCCCCGGCCGTGAGCGACGCGTCGATCTTGATGACGATCGATGCGGTCGAGTCGTCAGCCACGTAGGCCTGGTCGCGGCGGGAACGGCTCGCCAGGGCCGATCCGGTGAGGGTCGGGCCGGTCGTCGGTGCGGCAACGAGGCCCAGGGCGGCGGCAGCAAGCGATGTCTGCGTGGTCACGATCGCCGCGTCGCCCGACCCGATCGTGAACACGTAGGTCGGCGAGATCACCGCGAACTCGGCTGCCGCAGTCGCGGGAGCGGTGAGGTCGTTGGCCACGAGAGCACTGGCGGCCAGGGAGAGCGACAGGCGGCCTCCAGCCCTCGGGGAGTTATTGACCAGCGCGAGGAGGTCGCCCACCGTCGCCGTGCCGGCCGCGCCGTTGCGGCCGAGCGCGAGCGTTGACAGGTCGTAGGCAAGGGCCGAGCCGTCGCGGAGCGAGAACACCAGGTCGGGCCGGCTGAAGGTGTGGGTGCCGCTCTGAGGACCGACCGTGCCGATCGGTCCGCCGCCCGACCAAGGGGCGATCTGGAAGTGGTCGGCATCGACGCGGATGACGGAGTAGGGAGTGTTGGGCAGCAGGGGCGTCGGCAGGCTGCCCCTGGTGCTGAACATTACCGGCTCCCCGGTGGCCAGCCCATGGCCGGGGCTGGTGATAACGGCCGGGGTCGCGATGCCGATCGTCGCCTGACCGCTGGCGGCCTGTCGTGCGCCGGCGTTGGTGGACGACCACACGAGGCCCGCGCCATCGTTGAGTTTGGAGAGCAGCGTCGCCGCGGTGACACTCTGGGCGGTGGAGGCGATGGTGATGCCGCCCCTGATCCCGAGCGTGGCGGTTGCCGTGACCGTGGCCGATCCCTTGCTCGACAGGCGGAGCCCGAGGTTGTTGGGCACGAGCGCAGCGGCATCGAAGGAGACCCGGGTCGTCGTGGTTGCGGGATCGGTGATCGCGAGCGGAAGCGTCCATTCGATCGCCCCGAGCTTCGAGTTCCAACTCGACGAGAACCCTGCTCGCGACGACCCGAGCGCTTCGGAGAGCGTGTCGAACATCCCCTCGATCGTGTCGAAATCGTCCTGCGCTCCCGCGAGCCGATCGTCGAGCCACGTTCGCCAGCTGCCGCTGAATAGATCGGCCACGTCGCGGGCGACGACCGGAATCTCGAAGCCGTGGCCCAGTTCGGGTACCCAGCGGCCGAGGTCGCCCACGAAGGTGCCAAGGTCGGCTGCGGAGATGTCGGCGAACTGGGTGAAGTCGAACGGTTCGGCGACGCCGGAGACCGTGAGGTCCGGGTAGTCGATCGTCAGCGAGCGGGGATCGAGGAGATCGGTGGCGGTGATCTTCACCTGCTGAGCCGAGCCGGTCTTCTGGGTGAACCCGTCGAGGCCGAGGGTGAACGGCACCGTGACACTGACCCCGGGCCCGGTGGCGGTGAGCGAGAGCCGCGACTCAAAGTCTGCCAGCGACATGCCGGCCAACTCGCCGAGCCGCACGAAGGTGGCCCCGCCCTCCTGGAGATTGAGCGTCACGCCGGTGTCGATGGAGACGTCGAGGTCGGCCGGCCCCAGCCGAAGGATGCCGTACTCTGCGTCGATGTCGGCGATCGCCGCCTTGCCCGTGTGGCTTGCGCGGCCGAAGGCGCGGAGGTCGTCGAACTTGATCATGAACGCCTGCTCGGCCGAGAGCCCGGCGGAGACGTCGATTCCCAGCGAGACGGTTCCTTCGACACCGGTGGTGAGCGACACGTCGACGTCGCCCAGCCGCAGGCCCTGATCGGAGAGCGATGGCGGCACGGCCCCGGCATCCTGCTCAGGTTCGGCCGGCCGCTGACCAAGATCGAGTCGATACGACGGCAGCATGGTGGTGCGCGACAGCGGAACGCTGAACCAGAGATGCTCGGCCCCGGCCACCACCTGGCTGGCGTGCGTGACGGCCGTGCCCGTGGCTGCTGACAGGATGGCGTCGATCTGCGCCGGGGTTTTGGAGCCCGACAGCCCCACGATGCGATCGACGAAGTCGGCGTGCAGCCGATCCCCGAGTGGCACAAGCGTCGCCAGCGGCTGCCCCAGGGCGGCGGCTTTTCGGCCCAGGAGGTCGTGTTCTGCCACCTGATCCATGCGGTCGGCGAACATCCCGATGCCCTGCGCGAGCGCCGCCACTTGCTGGGCGTCGAGAACACTGGCAAGCACCTGCCGCCGTTCGAGCGACTCGCCGCGGAGGTGCGAGGAGATTTGCCGGATCACACGACGGCGACGCGAGCGAGGTGGACGCCGGGGCATGGGAGCCTCCCTTCGTGGAGCGATCGTCGCGCGACGTCATGCCTGGGGACAGACTGGAGATCAGTCCGGCGATGTTCCGCCCTGGCCGCCGGATGCCAAAATATATCGGCCTTACGACAGCGACAGCAACGGAGCGGTCGGTCGTTTTTTCGCAGGTGACGCTTTGAATAAGCCCGCTGCCGCCCCCGCCCCCATCGCCTACGCGATTGGGCTTCCTGACGGACCGCGTTCGCGGCCGGCGGGCACGAGGAGGCTGAGGAGCGGTTGGATGCATCCCGCGATCAGGAACGCCGTGGGCGGGTCGACCAAATCTCCGATCGGTCCGGCCAGCCACGAGCCGACGCTCGTGGCCAGATTCATGATCGCCATTGAGGCGGTGAACTGCGTGGCGGCGACGGCCGGGGACGCCACCCGCATGAAGATGGAGAAGAGCGCCACGCTCATGGCGGCCATGCAGACCGTGTCGGCGGCGCCGTAGCCAAAGACGACGGCCGTGCTCTCCCACCCCCGCGCGGCCAGGCCGAACCGCTCGACGAGTTGCACGAGCATGACGACCGACAGCGCTGCAGGCAACACCTTGAGGAGGAACGCTGCGACGGCGGCTCGGAGCGCGAGTGGCTTTACCATCGCCCGTACCAGCGTCCGAATCATGGCGAGCGGGGCGGGTGCGGCGTGGCCCGTCGCGAGAGCTTCATCGCCCGAAGCCGCCGCCCGCTCCCGCACTGCGAGCACGACGGCGAGGATCGCCGCCTGGGCAGCCGTCATCGCGGCGATCGCCGTGGACAGGCCGAGTCGCGCGGTCACGATGCCGAGCCCCGCCCCGCCGAGAAACGTGCCCACGTAGGCAGAGCAATACATCATGCCGCTGGCCCGCTCGCGATCGCCTCCCTCGAGCTGGTCGACGGCGAGCGCGTCGACGGCCACGTCCTGGAGACCGACGAACACGTTGTGGAGAAGAAACGCCCAGCCGAGCATGGAGATCTCGGTCTCGGGCACGAGGGCGATCGCGGCGGCGCCCAGCCT
>CAJBSQ010000740.1 GCA_903958265.1 uncultured Planctomycetaceae bacterium | reverse complement strand
TGCATGATGATCGTGCAATCGAGGCCCGCCATCTCGTAGGGCGACGGCGCGCCCGAGAGCGTCGCGAGCTCGTCGTGGCCGGCCACCATGTCGCGCCACCAGCAGTCCTTGAGGTTTCGCTTCAGGGCGACGCCCAGCGGCCCGTAGTCCCAGAAGCCGTTGAGGCCGCCGTAGATCTCGCTCGACTGAAAGATGAAGCCCCGCCGCTTCGCGAGCGACACGATCCGATCCATCCGCGACTGGTCGTTCTGCTTTTCCATGAAAAAGGTGCCTGCCACCAAATCTGGGGAGTCTGGAGAAAGCCGTACCTTACCCAGATTTGGTGGCTGACACCATTTCAAATGAGGCGGCCGGAGGCCCGATCGAGTCGCGGCACGACGGCGAGCGAGTCGATTGCGGCGGCGACGGGGAGATCGGCCTCCATGCCGAGATCGACGAGGTTCGAGCCCCCCGGTGAGCGACGAAACTCGGCGACCAGGCCCGATTGCACGTCGACGGCCGCGGCCACGCGCCGGAAAAATGCGACCGCCTCGCGAGCCGACTCGTCGAGAGCCTCCACGGATCCGGCCGCCGCCGCCGCGTCGAGGATCGCTCCCGCGGCGAGCACGTCTTCGGCGGTGATCTCACCGTCAGTGCCGGCGCAGACAAGGTGCACCGGCACCGAATCGCCGGCGAGCCGTCGCACCTCGTCAGCCACGGCCGTGCGGTTCACCAGGGCCCCCACGAGAATCTCCCGCGCCTCGCGGCAGGCGTGAAGTGCGGCGGTGCCGTTGGTGGTCGTGATCACGATCGTCTTTCCGGCCACTCGGTCGGGGGTGTACTCCAGCGGCGAGTTGCCCAGATCAAAGCCGGGAATGCGAACGCCCCCCCGCTCTCCGCCGAGCAGGGTGCCTGCCCCCAGCACCGCCGCGAGCCCCCGTGCCTCCTCGATGCCGGCCACCGGCCGCACTGCCGCGGCCCCGTGGGCCAGAGCCGTGGCGATCGTCGTCGAGGCCCGCAGAACATCGATCACCACCGCGATCCCTCCCGCGGTTGCCCCGGCCGGCATACGATGAAAGAGGTCGTGACAGTGCCAGTGCAGCATGTGTGCCCCGCGAGAAACCCGTTCGTGATGCCTGAAGCGACTCCCGACACCGCGGCCACGATAGGGCATCCGCCGGTCGCCGACAAAGTGCCGGCTGGCGGCGTCGACAAAAGCGGCGGCCGGGTTCAGGGCATGTTCGCCGAGATTGCGCCGCGGTACGACCTCGTCAACCGGATGCTCTCCGGGGGCATCGATGTCTGGTGGCGGCACGTCACGGTCAACCGCGCCCCGCCCCCTGCCTCAGGTGCGGTGCTCGACGTCTGCACCGGCACGGGTGATCTCGCGCTGGTCTACGCGCGGAAGGGTGGGCCGGGCGTCCGCGTGGTGGGCAGCGACTTCTGCCGACCGATGCTCGACCGCGGTGTGGAGAAGTCGGCGCGGACCGGCGTGCCCGTGGAATGGGTGGAGGCCGACGCGATGGCCCTCCCCTTCCCGACCGCTGCATTCGATGTCGTGACGGTGGCCTTTGGCCTGCGGAACATTGCCGACACGGCGAAGGGGCTCGCCGAGATGGCCCGCGTCTGCAAGCCAGGCGGCACCCTCGCGATCCTCGAGTTCTCCCTGCCGAGAAACGCAGTCGTGCGAACGTTCTACCTCTGGTACTTCCGCAATGTGCTTCCCTGGCTTGGCAACGCGGTCGCGCGAAACAAGTCTG
>CAJBSQ010000739.1 GCA_903958265.1 uncultured Planctomycetaceae bacterium | reverse complement strand
GGCCGTTGCCGGTGGCCAGATCGAGGCCGGCCACGCGTGTGGTCGTGAACGGAGCCACCTGCCCGGTGCCGCCTGCGACCACCACGAGTTGGCTGGCTGAGAGGGCCGAGCCGTTGGCCAGTTGCAGCACGCCACCCTGCACGGTCGTGGATCCCGTGAGTGTGTTGGCCTGGTCCACCACGAGCGTGCCAGCGCCGGTCTTCAGCACCGGGATCGAGCCCGAGAGCGTGGGGAAACCCGCCTGGGTCTGGGTCTGCGTCGTGCCGCTGCCCACGTTGATCGTGATCACGGAAGGCGCACCGGCCGTGAACACCAGATTGAGGTCGTTCCCGCTCTGGGCGACCGAGAACGTCCCGGTGCCGAAGGCGTTGGCGAAGCCGCCGGTGCCGTTCGTGGCCGATGTGTTGATCAGGAACTTGTCAGCTGCGAAGCCCGTGATGCCGCCAGATGCGGTGGCGATCGTCCACGTGTAGCTCTGCGTGGAGTCGAAGTTGGTCGCGCTCCCGCTCACCTGAGGGCTGGTTCCGGACAGCGACCAGAGATTGAGCTTGAACGGGGCTGCACTTGTGGATGCTATGGACAGCCCGGCACCAGCGGAGAGGAGATCCCACGAGGAACCGGCCGCGCCACTACCGCTGGTGATCTGCCAGTTGTAGTTGCCGCCGGCGCCGAGGGTGACATCCTGCGTGACGGTCATCTCGCCGAGATTCGAGCCCGGTGAGAGCGTGGCCCCGGAAGACATCGTCACCGCACCGGTCACCACGCCGGCTCCCGCAAGAGACTGACCGCCTGGAACGATGTAGCCGCCAGCGAGCTGTGTGACATCAAACGTGCCGCTCGCCAGAAGTGAGATGCCGGGCGCGGTCTGGATCGCCGCCGTAGGCGCGACGGCGAGGGTGCCGTTGTTGACGAAGCGGTTGCCGCCGGTGATGGTTCCGCCCACGAGGAGCGTGCCGCCACCCGACTTGGAAAGCCCGCTGGTGGCCACGATCCCGGAGTTGACCGTCGCGGTCACGCCAGGATCCGTGTAAAGGTTATTGGCGGAAGCAGTGGTGCCGGTGAGCGTGATCGGGTCGCCGCCGATCGTATAGCCGTTGGCGACGAACGACATGCCGCGGCCAACGCTGACTCCGCCAGGTGCCACCGTGACGGTGCTCGTGGGGTAGGTGGTGCCACCGAAGTAGGCCTGGGCTCCAGCATTCCATGCTTCGGGGCCATAGGCTCCGTACCACACCTGGGCCGGGGTGTTGTCCCAGGTGCCGTCGCCGCCGAGGAGGTAGCCGTCAGTCGGCGCCCAGCGGAGTTGTGTCGAAGGGTCGGGCGCGCCAAGTTTGAAGATCGAGACGCGATATTCCTGAGGCTGGGCGATCGCGAGCGTCTGGGTGACCGGGTCGAAGGCGAAGTCATACCACCCAGACTTCGTGACCGAGTCATTGCCGGAACCCGTGCCGGTGAGAAACTTCCAGTCGGCGGTTTGCGGCGTGCCGCTGGAGTCCAGGAGTTGGATCGCCTGCGTGAAGGTTTGCGGATAGGAAGGGTCGGAACGCTCGTTGAACACCACAAGATCCCCGTTCGTCGTATTGCTCATGAAGGCGAGGTTTTGCCCGAGCACGTTCGTGCCGGTAAACGTGTTCCAGAGAGCGATCGGCGTCGCGGCCGCATTGGATCCCGTCCGCACCGCCTTCGTGACCCAGTTGCCAGTACGGCCGTAGACGTCGCCCGTGTCGGGATCGAAAGACAGCGAGCGCGAGAACTGCGGCATGTCGGGAGATGGCAGCCGCCATTGCAGTCCCTGGGCGGTCGTGCCGGTGGCCGTGCCCGTGTAGACGTAGGCACCCGTAGCGGCGCTATTGAGAATCCGACTCGTGCTTCCCGTGCCGAACGTGCCCCAGGCCACGCCCGCACCACCTTGGCTGGAGCCGGAGACGACGCGGCCGGGGTCCATGGCGACATGCACGCTGCCGCGCACGTTATTCAGGGCCCACGACTGCACCGCCGCGGTTCCCGAGATGTTGTAGCCGGCCATACCGGGAGCCACGTTGGCTGGATAGGCGGTGCCCAGGTCGAGCGACGCAAACAACTGGCTGCCGCTCAAGGCAAGGCCGGTATATCCGCGACTGTTAACTCCCGGGAAGAAGCCAAAGCGACTACCGTATTGAACACCTGTTGAGCCGACGATGCCTGTCGTCGCTGTGTTGGTGATCTCGATGATGCCTTGGTTGTCGAAGTCACCGCCCGTGGTGTTATTGACAAACCCTGCCACGAAAAGCTTCGAGCCATTCCAGGCCACCGTGTTGACGTTATTGCCAACGTAGATGCCGTTGAGGCTGCCGTTGGTAGTTGTTGCCGACACGACCGCATCCATGTTGAAACGCGTGATCTCCGTGAGCTTCACCTGGCCGTGGGCCGCCGTGATCGACCCAAGTCCACAAGCAGCCACCAGGACTACGTGCCGAAGGACCT
>CAJBSQ010000738.1 GCA_903958265.1 uncultured Planctomycetaceae bacterium | reverse complement strand
GGGCCGTGGATCACCAGGGGTGACACCTCACCCGGCCGGCCCACGGCCATCTCCACGGCCGCGTAGGCCATCCGATTGCTGGGTCCGACGACGAACTCCGCCAGCCGCGGCGGTTGCCGCCGCACCGGAGCCACCGGAGCCGCTGGCGACTGCGGCGGCCGGGCGACGACGCAGAGTTGGCGGGGAGGCTCGGCCGGGGTGGGCGGTGACTCCGGCGGCCTCGCTCCCTCGGGCTGGGGCTCCCAGGCGACCTCGACGAAGCCCCCGCAGATGTCGCGAGCCGCGGCCTCAAACTCGACCCGAAAGGTCCTGCGGAGCCACTCGTGGGTAAAGCCCGTGCCGATGGTGAGAACCACGCACGGCGCCGATGACGAGCCGCCGGCGCCGGGATTCACGACGACCGTCACGCTCGCCGCATCGCCGAACCAGACGGCAAAGCGATCTGCTCCGATCTGGGCCCGAAACGCCTCCAGCACGCGCGTGGCGATCGCCGAATCGGACGGCACTCCCGCTGCGGCGACGACGTTGGGTGCGTTCCCCATGGATCCTTCCTGTGGCCATTTCCGCGCTGGCGATCGCCGCGGGTTCATCCGTGGTGCGTGCTCTCGTGCCGTGAGGGCCTCAACGCGTGGCGCGAGTATAGAAGTGCTGGCAGTGCTGTCAAACCATGACAGCACGGCGCGGCTCACAGCGAATGAACCACTGGCACGCACGCTGGCAAACGCGGCCCGCGCGGCCTGCCACCAATACATTCGTCCACGCTCGGCATGCGGTGCACAACTTGTGCATGGGTCTCGTGAACCGCTGTTTCACGCGGGTTTCGCCGTGGCGACGGCGGTGACTCCCGAACAGGAAATCGGCCCGTATACTGTGCGACATGAGACAGAGCCGCCACGGCCGCGTCAGGAAGGATTCCAGAGGATTCATGCCAGCCATGATGGTGCAGAAGGGAATCGTGGTCCGCCGCGAGCGGCTCGCAGGTCGGGTCGCCGCCGCCGCGATCCTCACCGCCGCGCTCTTCACCGCCATGACGGCCACGCTCTGGACTGCTGCGGTCTGTGCCGAAGAACCCGCCCGTGGCCCCGCGGCCTTCCAGCCCGGCGACATTTCGATCGGCGATCCCGTTGCCCTGCCGTTTGCGAAACCGGTCGCACCGTCCCACGCCCCCACGCCGCCGGCGGCCGCGTCGCCCTCCGTTCCAGCAGGCATTTCCCAGGCACCCGCGGCGGCAGCGACGGCGTCACCGGCCCCCAATGGGTGGCTCGGCATGGCCGTGGCCGAGTCGACCGTGCCGGGCAGATGGTCGATCGTTGAGGTCGTGCCCGATGGACCGGCCGCTGCCGTCGGGATTCGCCCCGGGGACGACCTGCGGTCGATCAACGGCCTGGCGATGGCCAGCGCGGACGACGTGTCGCAGGCACTCACGGCGATCGCTGCCGGACAGACCGTTCGGCTGGCGGTGGCGAGGGCCGATCAGGTCCGCGACCTGGCGATCGTGGCGGCCCCTCGCCCCGGCGTGGCCGTCGCCCGCGACTGGCAGGCGGCTGCCGATTCGCCGCCACCCCTCGCGATCGCGCCGCCGCCGACCGCGTCGCTCCCTCCGACCACGCCCTCGGTGCTCGCCACTCCTCGGGCCATGGTGGATGCCGCCTCCGCGCCACCGGCAGTGATGTCACCGGCCGGGCCCCTGACTCCGCCGCCGTCACGTGCCACGATGCCCGCGGCACCACGCGGCCGCACGGCGCTCGGCGTCCGCACGGTGGCCATCGATCCTGGCATCCAGGAACGTTTTCGCCTGCCGCAGGCAGCCGGCGCCTATGTTGTGGGCGTGGTCGGCGACCTGCCCGCATCCAAGGCGGGAATCCCGCCGGGCAGTGTGATCGTTGCCCTGGGAGACCGCCCCGTGCGGTCGCCCCAAGAGCTTACGCAGCTGGTCGCGTCGGGGCCGACAGATCGTCCGCTCCCCGTGCAGTACGTTTTGCCCGGAGGCGCGGAGAAGCGGGCCGAGGTGATGCTGCAGTCGCTCGATCAGCCACTGGAGCAGGCGCTCCTCGACGACGGCCCGATGCAACCGGTCGCGGTGCCGACGCTCGAGCCAGGTCCTGCCTCCCGCACGGCCCGTCGTCCCTCTGGAGCAGCGGAACCGGAGCAGGCCGAACTCCGCCGCGAGGTCGGAAGGCTGCGAGCCTGGCTGGATGTGCTCGAACGTCGGCTCGAGCAACTCGGCCGGTAGCACCAACCCGCTCGGCTGCTGTCTTCAAGCCGCCGGTCGATCCCGGCCGTCATTGCTCGACGAACCTGCACCCGGCGCGGCCGGCAGGTCGAAGCGGTCAAGTTCCGCGTCGAGCGTCACCCCCTCAGGCCCCTTCACCGCCGCGGCCCAGCGGGCGACCCGCGAGGGTTCTTTGGCAACCGTCTGCTGCGCCGGCCGCCTTCCGCCCGACATGGCCCACGCTTCGGCCTCGTCGGAGAGGTGGGAGAGCAGTCGCTCGATGCCGGATCGATACCGCTCGATGCCGTCGCGGTCGAGATCCGCGGGCACGGCGATCGGCTGGCTCACGACCCCACGGGCCCGCGACCAGGGGCGTGGGATCGCGAAGCGGTCCCACGTGCCCACCCTCCAGGGGCGGTCGTAGCCCATGCCCATCACGACGATCGGGATGCCCAGCGTGCTCGCCAGATACACGCAGCCGGGGGCAAGTCGCCGCCGCGGGCCCCGCGGGCCGTCGGGGGTGATCGTGAGATTGCCCTTGGCCGCGCGATCGGCGAGTTCCCGCAGCGCGGCCGATCCGCCATGGAACGTGCTGCCCCGCACGACCCCGAATCCCATCGTCCGGGCGACGCGGTCGAGGATGTTGGCATCCCAGTGCCGTGAGAGCAGCATCGAGATGTTGGAGTGGCCGCGGAGATAGAGCGGCATCAGGATGTTCTCGTGCCAGAACACGTAGATCTTCGCGCCGCGGTAACGGGCATCCACGGGATCCGCCGCGGGGTCGCCGAAATCGGCCTTGTAGTCGAGCGTGCCCATCCACTGCCTGACCACGGCCGTCGTCACCAGCGACCAGGCATTGATGGCGAATGGGGACTTGAGCTTCACGGATCGTCTTCCTTCCCTGGGGATCCTGGGGCCGTCAGCAACCCCACCACGTACCCTCGAACACCTCCTCCGCTGGGCCCGTCATGAACACGTGCCCCGCCGGAGTCCACTCGAGTTCCAGCCGCCCGCCCAGCAGATCTGCGGCGATCACGCGATCGGTGCGACCGGCCAGCGCTCCTGCCACACAGACGGCCGAGGCGCCGGTGCCG
>CAJBSQ010000737.1 GCA_903958265.1 uncultured Planctomycetaceae bacterium | reverse complement strand
GGGGGTGGCTACTTGGTCACACTCGCTACGCACGGAGCAACCCTCCCCCCGATCAACGTCGCAAGTTTGTTCACGACTGCTCGGTCCAATTCGAGTGAGGCGATTCCGGTGGCTACGGCCGCGATCGTGGCGTCGATTTTTTCGGCGATGTCCCGAACGCGCTGCCGAACCAACGGCCAGCTTACGCCGGCGTCCTTGGCAAATCGTTCCCACCCCGTGGTGTCGAGTTCACCCAGCGTCGATCGTTTTCCAATCTTCATCGCGAAATGGGCCGAGAGTTCCGGGTAGAAGGCGGTGGACAGTAGGTCATAGAGTGGTGCGAGCCGGGGACCACTACTCCGGTAGAGAATCGAGAAGTTCTTTCCATGCGCATCGGCATTACCCACAATCACGTTGAAGATGGCGGTATCGAGCAGCTTGAGCACGTCCAGTCCAGGCACGGCAGAACTTTCCCGCAACAGCGTGAAGCATTTCAAGAATGCGGGGCCGCCCTCGTGGGCATACTTGTTTTCCGGAGCAATTCCGAGCGCCTGGCAGAAGTCCTCCTGATGAATTCGCCGAACGCGGCCGTCGGCGCCGACGAAGCGATCGTATCGTTCGACAAGAAGAAACTCCCTTCCACAGACGACGCGCGGCTCGACTGTGGCGACGTCGAGCCCAACCGCCTCGGCGAGCCGCATCACGAACGCCTCATTTTCGGACGTGCCTTTGAGCCACCCGTTCGGGGGCTTGAGGATATGCGTGGTGGGTTGCCCCGGCGCCGGTAGTGCAACCGCGTTGTCCACGAGAACCACTGGCACCTTCGGTTGTGCACCAGCCAACGAGAGCCGGAAACCTTTTTCACCAGCGAGGAAAGGTCGAAGCGGAAGATCATCGAGCAACTTGATGAACGCCGCATCATCGAGCCGCCTTGGGGAATACTCGGGGGGCGAAGAGAACGGATCCCGTCCAGGGGCGAGCAACTCAATCGCCCCCGCGACTTCACCACCCAACTGATCGAGAAGCGAGAAGTCGTTCGCGCGGGATACACCGAGCACCTGGGCGACGACTTCTCGCTGACTCTCCTCGGGCAGGAGGCCGGCGAAGAAAGGCCGGCACTCCCTCTTTCTGAAGGCCTTTACTCGTTTTGGCAACGAAGCCGACAGGGGTGGGGCATTCGCATCGGCAAGCCACGCCGGGGCATACACGAAGCCGAGATCGCCATGCTCGTCTTGAGTCAGCTGGCCGACGATTTTGTTGTCCCACCAAACGTCGAGAGTGCGTTTCATGGCCTCCTGCTTAATGGCTCGGAAGGAGTGGTGATTTCGACGGAGCACCCGAGCGCTGACAGGACCTGAAGTGCTTTGCCGAGTTGCGCCGTCGGCTTCCCTGCCTCCAGCTCGACGACGAACCGCACACCGACTCCGGCGGCACCCGCGAGTTCGTCCTGGCGCATATGACAGGCCTTGCGAGTTGATCGCACAATCTCGCCGATAGCGGCGGGGGTGAGTGAGCGAGGGTTCATTATTTACCGAGCGGGAAGTATTTGAGGGCACACGACCAAATATGCCACAACATATCCCGTACGGGAAAGAATCGCTTTTTCCTGTGCCGAGACTCCCTCGCTATTCCCGTTCGGGAAATCGACTTTCGCGTTACTTTTCACGGAAGAATCGCGATTCTGCATCCATTCATGCGTTTTTCAGAAGAGGTTTTTGAGAGGCCACATCCGAGCGGTGTGTAGCCTGACGACATGCGGGTTTTCTGTGCCCCCCTGAAACGTAGGCGGCGTCGTAGATGTTGCCGAGGAGGCTCGCATTGTGGAGCCGACGCTAGAAATAGCCCATTCATCCGGCCAAACAGGCGGCCACAAAGCGGCCGCCGCGGCGGCCTCGCTGATCCCCAAAAGCCTATTTAGAATGGTTTTTGTTCGCACTGCCTGACTCGGAGAAACCGGCCAAGAAAGCGGCCACGCGGAAGCCATGACGACACTCGCGGACAGGGGAGAAAGCACGATCTCGATGGAACCCCTGCTCGTCGGGGAGTCCTCCCGGTGGCGCGCCACGCTCCACGACAAGGCGCTGGAGTTGGTCGCCGCCTCGGCGCGGCTCGATCACAGCCTGCCGACAGGAATCGCCGGGGGGCTCGCCCGCCTCGTCCGCTCGATGAACTGCTACTACAGCAACCTCATCGAGGGACATGACACGCACCCCGTGGATATCGAACGGGCCCTGCATGCGGACTACAGCAAGGAACCCCGGAAACGCGATCTCCAACTCGAAGCCCGGTCGCACATTGCCGTGCAGTCGTGGATCGACTCGGGAGGTCTCAAGGGACGCGCGGCCACCGCCGCAGGCATCAGCGAGATTCACGGGCGATTCTGCGAAGAACTCCCCGACTCGCTGCTCACGGTTGAGAATCCAGATTCGGGCACACGGCATCGAGTGGTGCCAGGCCGATGGCGGGAGTTTGATGTGGCCGTTGGCCGGCACCACGCCGTGAGCCCCGGGGCCGTGGCGAGGTTCATGGATCGCTTCGAGGCGGTTTATGCGCGGCTCGGAAAAATGGACACCATTCTCGCGGCGGCGACGGCGCATCATCGCTTGCTCTGGATTCATCCGTTCGCCGACGGCAACGGTCGCGTCGCGAGGCTGATGTCATACGCTATGCTCCAGGATGCCATGGGCACGACCGGCATCTGGTCGATTGCCCGGGGCCTTGCCCGCAATGAGCCGGCCTATAAGGACCGCCTGGAAGATTGCGACCATCCCCGCCATGGCGACCTCGATGGTCGCGGCGCGTTGAGCGAGGAGGCCCTTGCCGATTTCGTCGGTTTCTTCCTGGATACCTGTTTGGATCAGGTGACGTTCATGGAGCGGCTCGTCCAGCCCGCCACATTCGTCGGTCACGTGATTCGCTGGGCAGAAGAAGAAGTCGCGGCGGGACGACTCGCTGCGCGATCTGACCGCCTCCTCGAGGCGGTGCTGGTTCGCGGGGAACTCAAGCGTGGCGACATCGAAAAAGTGTTGGGAACGAGCGAACGAACCGCACGCCGGGTGACATCGGCGTTGATCACCCAGGGAGCCGTGGAATCCGATTCACCGCGGGCCGCGCTGCGTCTGGGGTTCCCGGTGAAACTGGCTCACCACTGGTTGCCAGGCCTGTTTCCCGAGCCTCCGTCCGAACAAGATTGAACGCGGGCGTTCTCACAGGCGGACGATGAGGGACAGGCGAGCCCTATCGAAACCGGTCCCGACGTGAGGATTGCTGAGGATTCCTGACGCGGCGACGAAGCTGCCGCATCGCCGCACGACAAAAAGCACTGAAAAACAAGTGATTTGAAATACACCCGGCAGGACTCGAACCTGCAACCCTCGGTTCCGAAGACCGATGCTCTATCCATTGAGCTACGGGTGCGTGCTCCCAATCGTAGCGGTTTTGCGGGCGGGTCAACCGCCGGAGTTCCAGCGGCGGCCTCCGGAGGCCCTCCCGCGGCCGGGCGGCCGACGAGACTGTCGTGTATCTTTAGGATGGAGGTTTGCCCGGGCGGACGGCGACGGGGCAGTTCCCGCGGATGCGGGCCCGACCGCGGGTGATTGTCACATGGCCTTGATCACTCTCCGCGTCCTGCACGGCGCCGACCGCGGCCGTGTCTTCAGCGACGTGTCCACACCCGTCACCATTGGCCGTGAGGAGGGCAACTCGATCCAGCTCAACGATGAGCGGATCAGCCGCTACCACCTCAAGCTGCAGGATGACAACGACAAGATCGTCGCCACCGATCTGGAGAGCACCAACGGCACCAAGATCAACGGCGAAGATGTGCAGGTGCGAATCATCCGCCACGGCGACCTGATCGCACTGGGCCGTTCGCTCCTCCTAGTCGGGTCGCATAGCGATATCGACCGCCGCATCGCCGCCCTCGCTGCGAAGCATCCGCCAGCCGCCAACGGCCATGCCCGCCAGCTGGAGGCGCGGATGGAGCGGATCGCGAACCATCAGTCGGACGTCGTTGACGACATGTCGTCGGTGCGGTCGCCGCTGCTGCCCAGCGGACCGCCTCCCCTGCCCGACCGACTGAGTCCGGCGCAGTCGGCGGAGCTTGCGGAACTCCTCGACTATGTGCAGGGTGTTCTCCGGGAAGCCACGGAAGACGCCCTGATGCGCCCTGGCGCGGAGAAGGTGGAACTCGAGTTCCCCAACTGGCAGGCGATGCTCGACCTCCAGGCGCGGCTCGCCGAGCTGCTCCGCCAGATCGGCGAGCCCCAGGCGGGCTAACCACCTTTTTCACGCCGCCCCAGAGTGTTTCTGGAGCGTTCCTGGAGCGTTCCCCAGAGCAGTCCCCCAGGCGCACGCCCCGAGGGCGGGCCCCAAAACCGCGTTTGCTAGACTCCGGGTCTTCCCCTCGCGAGGATCACGGATGAGCACGCAGTCGTTCGCCCACCTTCACTGCCACAGCCACTACAGCCTCCTTGACGGGGCCAGTTCGATCGACCGGCTCGTCGATCGCACGGTCGAGCTGGGCATGAACGCCCTGGCCATCACCGACCACGGCAACCTGCACGGGGCGCTCGAGTTTTACCAGGCCGCCAAGGCCGCGAAGATCAACCCCGTCATCGGCTACGAGGCCTACATCGCCCCCGGGAGCCGCTTCCAGAAAGACGCGGGCAGCCAGCGGGAGTCCAGCTACCACCTCACGCTCCTGGCCCGCGACCGCGTCGGCTTCGCCAACCTGCTCAAGCTCGCCACCCAGGCCTACCTCGAGGGCTTCTACTTCAAGCCCCGCATCGACCGCGAACTGCTGGCCGAATACGGCGAGGGTCTGATCTGCCTGTCGGGCTGCCTGTCGGGCGAGTTCAGCCGCTCCCTGATCGGCACGTCCCGGGAGCAGCGGGAGTCGCTTGCCCAGGCCCGGGAGGTCGCGGGCTGGTTTCAGAAGACCTTCGGCGACCGCTACTTCATCGAGATTCAGGACAACGGCCTCGATGTGCAGCGGCAGGTAACCGACGTCGCCCTCGAGATCTCGAAGGAGCTCGGCATTCCACCGGTCGCCACCTGCGACTGCCACTACGTCAATCGCGAAGACTCGGAAGCCCAAGACATCCTGCTGTGCGTCAACACGGGCCGCTTCCGCAACGACACCTCGCGAATGCGGATGGACTCCAGCGAGTTCTACCTGAAGAGTCCGCAGGAGATGCACGCCGCCTTCGCCGACACCGACCGCGACCTGGTAACGGCTGCGGTCAACCGCAGCCAGGAGATCGCCGACTCCGTCTCGATCGACCTCGACCTGGGCAAGCGGCACTTCCCGGGCTTCGACGTCCCCGGGGGCCTGACCGCCTCCGAGGAGCTCCGCCGGCTCTGCCTTCAGGGGCTCCGCGAGCGGTATGCGACCCTGGCCAAGCGCTGGGCCACCAACGCCGTCCCCGCCGACCCCACCACCGCCGAACTGCACCAGGTGGTGATCGACCGGCTCGACCGCGAACTCTCGGTGATCGACACGCTCGGGTTCGCCAGCTACTTCCTGATCGTCTGGGACTTCGTCCGCCACGCTCGCGAGCAGGGCATCCCGGCGGCGGCGCGAGGCTCGGGCGTCGGGGCCCTCGTCGCCTACTCGCTCTACCTCTCGCACGTCTGCCCACTGGAATACGACCTGCTCTTCGAGCGGTTTCTCGACGTCAACCGTCGGGAGGCGCCCGATATCGACATCGACTTCTGCAAGGAGCGGCGGGGCGAGGTCATCGACTACGTCAAGAAGAAGTACGGCGAGGCCAACGTCGCCCAGATCGGCACCTTCGGCACCCTCGCCGCCCGGGCCGCGATCCGCGACGTGGGCCGGGCGCTGGGGATGGCGATTCCACGGGTCGATCAGATCGTGGCGCTCGTCCCCGACCAGCTGGGCATTTCCCTGGAAGACGCCTCCGCGGCGGGCTCGCAGCTCGCCGCGGCGTGTGATGCCGATGCCGAGGTCCGCGAGCTCGTCGGGCTCGCGAAGCAGATCGAGGGATTGGCCCGCAACGTCGGCACCCACGCGGCCGCCGTCGTGATCGCCGACCGGCCGCTGGTCGACTACGTGCCGCTCTGCCGGGTGACGGGCAAGGAGGAGGTGATCACCCAGTGGGCGATGGGCGACGTCGAGCATGCGGGCCTGATGAAGATGGACTTCCTCGGCCTCCGCTACCTGACAGTCGTTGCCAAGACGCTCGACATCATCTCCAACACCCAGCACCGCCGGCTCGACCCGTTCGCCTTTCCGCTCGACGACAAGGCCGCCTTCGCCACGCTCTGCCGCGGGGAGACGAAGGGCATCTTCCAGCTCGAGAGCGGCGGCATCCGCGATCTGCTCCAGCGGATGAAGCCCGATCACTTCCTCGACATCGTCGCCGTCAACGCCCTCTACCGGCCGGGCCCGCTCGAGGGGGGCATGGTTGATGAATACGTCAACGTCAAGCACGGCCGCAAGCGACCCG
>CAJBSQ010000736.1 GCA_903958265.1 uncultured Planctomycetaceae bacterium | reverse complement strand
CCCCGACGCCGACCGCCACGATGCCGGCACCGAGCGCCACCGCCCCGCCGACGATCGACCAGGCCCGCATGCCCCTCGTCTGGTGGACTCGACTCATCGCATCCCCTTGTCTCGGCGCTGACTCCGGATCCCGCGGCGGTCGCCCGCCGCGACCTCCCGCCTCGCCGGGCGGACTGTACCATACTGGGTCTGTCGTCCGCCCGCGGCCCGCTCCCCCCTCCCCACCTCCCCCATGCGTTCGCATCGTTCCTCAACCGACGACCTCCGCATCCAGGAGATCAAGGAACTCTCGCCACCGGCGCATCTGGTCCGCGAGTTTCCCTGCACGGACCAGGTCAGCAGCGTGATCTCCGCGGCCCGGGGAAGCATTCACGCGATCCTACAGGGAACCGACGACCGACTCGTCGTGGTGATTGGACCCTGCTCCATCCACGACCCTGATGCAGCGGTCGAGTACGCGGAGCGACTACTCGGCGAGCGACGCCGGCTGGCAGACGATCTCGAGATCGTGATGCGGGTCTACTTCGAGAAACCGCGGACGACCGTCGGCTGGAAGGGTTTGATCAACGATCCTGATCTCGACGGCAGCTATCAGATCAACAAGGGGCTCCGGGCCGCCCGTGAACTGCTCGTCGAAATCAACGACCTCGGCCTGCCGGCCGGCTGCGAGTTCCTCGACATGATCACGCCGCAGTACATCGCCGACCTGGTGAGCTGGGGGGCGATCGGGGCCCGCACCACCGAGAGCCAGGTGCATCGTGAGCTCGCCTCGGGCCTCTCCTGCCCGGTGGGCTTCAAGAACGGCACCGACGGCAACGTGCGGATCGCGGCCGAGGCGATCCTCGCCGCCCGGCGACCACACCACTTCCTGTCCGTGACGAAGGGGGGCCACACCGCGATCGTCTCCACGAAGGGGAACGACGACTGCCACATCATCCTCCGCGGCGGCAAGGAACCCAACTACGACGCCGCGAGCGTGTGCGCCGCCTGCGACGAGCTCGCCCGTCACGGGCTCGACGGTCGCCTCATGATCGACGCCTCCCACGGCAACTCGCTGAAGCAGCACGAGCGGCAGTTCGAGGTGGCCGATGCCGCCGCCCGGCAGCTCGAAGCCGGCGAACGGCGGATCGTGGGCGTGATGGTGGAGAGCAACCTCGTCGGCGGCCGGCAGGATCTCGCGCCCGGCAGGCAGCTCGCCCACGGCCAGTCGATCACCGACGCCTGCCTCGGCTGGGAGGAGAGCGTGCGGCTCCTCGACCGCCTCGCCGCCGGCGTCCGCGGTCGCCGGGCGTGCTCGGCCTCCGATTCTCATGCCCTGCCGACTCGCCCTTGAGTTCAGCCCCCAGCAACACCCGGTGCCCTCGATGACCGACCTGCCTCTTGAAATCTCGGTGACCGACGCCGCCGCGGCCCTCCAGGCCGTCGAGCTCCGCCCGCTGCTCCTCGACTGCCGCACGCCCGAGGAGCATGCGACCGCAAAGATCGCCGGCGCCCTGCTGATTCCGATGCAGGAGATCTCCGACCGCGTCGGAGATCTGTCGGCCCACAAGGGGGCGGCGATCATCGTCCACTGCCACCACGGGATGCGGAGCCTGCGGGTGGCACAGTGGCTACGCGAGCAGGGATTCTCAGGGGCTCAGAGCATGCGCGGGGGCATTGACGCCTGGAGCGACGAGGTCGACCCGATGGTGCCGAAGTACTGACCAGGCCGTCAGGCCCGCCTCGATCGCACGCCCGCCGTGCCCGGGAGGGCGGCCTCCCAGTTGGCCCCGTACGCCGCGAAGGCCGAGGCCATTTCGGCCGGCGTAGCGGCGTCTCTGGTGCCGGCAACCCTCGCTCCCGTGCCGGCGGCCAGCGCCGAAAAGGCGAATCGCACCTGATACACGCCGGTCGACCCGTTGCGGCCCGAACCGGCCCGCGTCGGCGAGTAGGACGCGTTGCCATACCCCGAGATACCGACGTAGTAGGTGCCGGCGGTCGATACTCGCATTGAAAGATAGCTATCGAACGACCCGCCTGAATCATCGTTCGTCGCAATCTGCCTGCCCGACGAGTTGAACAGCCTCGCGTAGCTGTCGAGTGTCGATCCACCCGACAGCGTCCGGGCATCCACGTCGATGACGAGCGTCTGCCCGGCGGCGAGCACCACCTTGTAGAGATCGACGTCGCGGGCTGCGAAGGAGCCGTCGCCGATCCGCCCCGACAGCCGAACCTCCCCCGCTGAGATGCCGACCGCCGCCGCCGTCGCCAGCGTGTCGCCGGCATCGGTGAGCGCGGCCGCCTGCGTGACCCATGTATCGCTCACCGAGACGGCCAGCGCGGTGGCATCGTCGGTGGCAACAATCCCAGACCCCGTCGCGGAGACCGTGAGCACATAGGTGCCCGCCGATGCGGTGGCCGCGGAGAGACCGCCCACCGTCCAGCGGATGGAGTCGGTGGTCGTGACGCTGACGCCGGCCAGCGAGACCGCCACGCCGCCGAGGGTCAGCTGCAAGTCAGCCACATCGAAGCCCGACACGGCCCTGCTGAACTGCACCATCACCGCCGACACTGACGTCGTCCGCGGATCGGGCGAGACATCGATCACATCGGCCGTGGGAGCGGGCTGCGCCGGCGGCTCACCGCCACCACCGCCGACCGCGGCGAGGGCCGCCCCGGCATTGACCAGTCCACCCGTCGCCACCTTGCCCGCGAGGGCGGGCAGTGGCACGGCGGTGGAGAGGATCGCGGTGCGGAGCTG
>CAJBSQ010000735.1 GCA_903958265.1 uncultured Planctomycetaceae bacterium | reverse complement strand
GAGGTGGTGATCGTCGACGAGTTCACCGGCCGCCTGATGCCGGGCCGGCAGTGGTCCGACGGCCTCCACCAGGCCGTCGAGGCCAAGGAAGGGGTGCGGATCAAGGAGGAGTCGCAGACGCTCGCCACCGTCACGCTTCAGAACTTCTTCAAGCTCTACCGGAAGGTCGGCGGCATGACGGGCACCGCCATGACCGAGGCGACCGAGTTCTGGAAGATCTACAAGCTCGACGTGATCGCGATCCCGGCCAACCGCGGCATGAAGCGAATCAACCATCCCGACGTGATCTACCGCACGGAGCGGGAGAAGTGGGTCGCGGTGGCCGACGAGGTGGAGCGGATCAACCGCTGGGACACCGTCGCCCTCACCGATGGCACCTGGAAGCTGGGGCGGATCACCCGGGAGCTCGACGGCGAGATCGAGTTCGAGCCCAAGGGGGAGCGGACCAGCGAGCGGATTCCCAGCGCGAAGATCAAGGAGATTCAGCGAAAGGGCCTGCCCGTACTCGTCGGCACCGTCTCGATCGAGAAGAGCGAGCGGCTCTCGTCGCTCCTGGAGAAGCGGGGCGTGGACCACCAGGTGCTCAACGCCAAGCACCACAAGCGGGAGGCCGAGATCGTGGCTCAGGCCGGCCGGATGGCCGCCGTCACGATCGCCACTAACATGGCGGGCCGCGGCACCGACATCATCCTCGGCGGCAACCCCGACACCCTGGCCTGGGCCAAGCTCCAAGACACCTACCCCACACGGCTCGACGTTCCCAGGGCCGAGTGGGAGGCACTCGTCGCCGAGATTTCCACCCGCGAGAACATGAAGACCGAAGGCGAGGCCGTCCGCGGCATGGGGGGCCTGCAGATCATCGGCACCGAGCGGCACGAGGCGCGGCGGATCGACCTGCAGCTTCGCGGCCGCTGCGGCCGCCAGGGGGATCCGGGCTCCAGCCGCTTCTTTCTCTCGCTCGAAGACGACCTGATGCGGATCTTCGCCGGCGAGTGGGTGAAGAACGTGCTCACGCGACTCGGCATGCAGGACGGCGAGGCGATCGAGAGCCGGATGGTGACCCGCCGCGTCGAGGCCGCGCAGAAGAAGGTGGAGGAGCGAAACTTCGAGGTCCGCAAGAACCTCCTTGAATACGACGAAGTGATGGACGAGCAGCGAAAGCGGGTCTACGGCTTTCGGCAGAAGATCCTCGACCAGACCGACGACGATGCCGACTGCCGGGAGATGATTCTCGAGATGGTCGATCGCCAGATCGACCAAAACATCGGCACCTTCCTCGATAAAGACTACGGCTGCCAGACCTTTGCCACGTGGGCCGGCGGGCAGCTCGGCTGCGAACTGGATGGCTCCGACTTCCGCGGCATGACGGCCGAGGAGGCGGAGCGCCGGGCCGTCGACGAGGCCGTCCGCCACGCCGAGTCGCTGATCTACGAGGCGGTCGAGGAGAACCTCCCGGCCGGCGAGGATGAGGACGAGTGGAACTGGTCGGCGCTGGCGTCGTTCGCCAATGCCCGCTGGAAGCTCTCCGTCAACGATCGCGAGCTCCGGAAGGTGGGCCGCGATGGGGTGGCCGAGCACCTTCAGGACAAGGCGCGAGACGCCGTTCACCGGATCGACCTTGCCGATGGGGCGCGGTTTCTCGCCCCTGACTTCGGGCTCCGGAGCGCCTGCGGCTGGACGGCATGGCGGTTTGGTGCAGAACTTCCGGCCGACGAGATCGCGACCCTGGAGCGGGCCGGCCTCGATGCCCCCGCCTTCAAGCAGCGGGTCGTCCAGCTGGCCCGCGACGTCTACGCCCGCCGCGAGATCGAGTATCCCGTGCTCGTGGGCCTGGCCCACTTCAGCGGCCGGCAGCCCGACGGCTCGCGGCGTCTCGATCGCGAGGGTTTGCTCGGCTGGGCCCGAGAGCGGTTCGATCCGGCGTTCCCGGAAGAGGCCTTGGCCTCGAACGACCTCGACCAGCTACGGGTGAATCTCGTCGAGGCGAGCCGGCGGCGGCAGGCCCGGGGGAACGCCCCACGCGACGAGATGAAGCGGATGGAACGGGCGGTGCTCCTCCAGATCCTCGACAACGCCTGGAAGGATCATCTCCTGGCGATGGACCACCTGCGGAGCAGCGTGGGCCTCCGCGGCTACGCCCAGGTCGACCCGAAGGTGGAGTACAAGCGGGAAGGCATGCGGACCTTCGACCTCATGTGGAAAGGCATCGACGAGCGGGTTGTCGACATCGTCTACCGCATCGAGCAGGTTGAGGAAGACGCCCTGCGGAGCACCTGGCACGAGACGGCCGCGATCCATGCTGATGCCTCGGCGGCAGCACTCGCTCCGCTTCCCGGCGATCCGCAGCAGGCCGGAGGGCCGGGCGATCTGCGGGGCGAGGCCGGTTTGGTCGAGCCGATCCGTAACGTCGGGCACAAGGTGGGCCGCAACGACCCCTGCCCCTGCGGCAGCGGCCGGAAGTTCAAGAACTGCTGCGGCAAGTCGAGCGGCGTAGCGGCGGGTTGAGACGCCGATCCTCTATCCTTCCCCGCATGCTGCTCAACGTGGTCTACCTGCTCGCCGCGATTCTGGCCCTGCCCTGGGTGGCATGGCGCCGGCTCTCGGGAGCCCGCCCGGTGGCGGCGCCGTGGACACGGCTCACTGGCGGGGTCACCGTCGCGGCCAAGCCCACGGGCGCGACCCGGATCTGGCTGCACGGCGTGAGCGTCGGCGAGGTGCAGCTCCTGGCCGTGCTGGCCGCCGAACTCCGCCGGCAGGCGGAGGCCGATGGTCGGGCGATCGACTGCGTGATCTCGAGCTCCACGACCACGGGCCTCGAGGTCGCGGCCGCCCGCTTCGGCACGGATCATGCGTTTCCCTGCCCGCTCGACTTTACCTGGGCGGTCGATCGCATGCTCGACCGTGTTGGGCCCGACCTGCTCGTCCTCGGCGAGCTCGAACTCTGGCCCAACCTCCTGCGACTCACGCACCGGCGGGCCATCCCGATCCTGGTGGCGAACGGACGGATGAGCGAGCCGAGCGCAGCGGGCTACGCGCGGATCCGGCCCGTCGTCCGCCGGATGCTCGCCGCGGTCTCGCTGGTCATCGCCCGGTCGCAGGCCGATGCCGACCGGTTCACGGGCTTGGGCGCGGCCGCCGTCACCGTGACCGGCTCGATGAAGTTCGACGGGGTGCGGGGGGATCGCCGGGCGGCCGAGGTCGAGCGGCTGCGAGGGCTCGCGGGGTTCGCCGCCGATGACGTGGTGTTTCTTGCCGGCAGCACGCAGGAGCCGGAGGAGCGGCTCGCGGCCCTGGCCTACCTCGCGGCCCGCGATCGGCACTCTGGGCTGCGGCTGGTGATCGTGCCGCGACACGTCGAACGATCGGCTGAGATCGCCGCGATACTCGACGGCCTCGCGCTTCGCTGGTGCTTCCGCAGCCGGCTCGCCGACGCCGCTCCACCCCCACGCGACCATGCCCTGATCGTCGATACCACCGGCGAACTCGGCTGGTGGTGGGGCACGGCGACCATCGCGTTCGTCGGCGGCAGCCTCGACGGCCAGCGGGGCGGGCAGAACATGCTCGAGCCGTCTGCCTACGGGTCCGCCGTCGCGTTCGGCCCCCACACGCGAAACTTCCGCGACGAGGTCCGGCGGCTCCTCGACGCGAAGGCCGCCGTCGTCGTGGCCGACGGCCCTGAGCTCACGGCCTTCGTGGCCTGGTGCCTCGACGACCCGGATGGGGCGGCCTCGCTGGGCCGCAAGGCCGCGGACCTCGTCGCCTCCCAGCGGGGAGCCGTCGCGGCCACGGCCCGGCTGATCCTCGACCGTTTGCCGGCCTTCCCCGGCCGACGACCCCACACCTGACCGCATGACACGGATCGCGGGTTGCCGATCGTGCCACGTTTCCCATAATGCGAGGCGGGTGTCGGAACGCCGGCCCCCGGATCGTCATCTCCCTTCATCCAGCACGAGGCTCCTGCCGTGGCACAAGGAAAGTATCTGTTCACGAGCGAATCGGTCAGCATGGGTCACCCTGACAAACTGGCCGACCAGATCTCCGACGGCGTCCTCGACGCGTACCTGGCTCTAGACCCCCGCAGCCGCGTGGCCTGCGAGACGATGGTGACGACCGGCTTGGCGGTGATCGCCGGCGAGATCACCTCCACGGGCACGATCGATTATCAAAAGGTGGTTCGCGACGTGATCCGGGAGGTGGGCTACACCGACGACGAGATGGGCATCGCAGCCGACACCTGCTCCGTGCTGGTCGCGATCGGAAAGCAGTCGGTCGACATCGCCATGGGTGTCAACGAGGACGAGTCCAAGGGCAAAGACATCGGCGCCGGTGACCAAGGCTTGATGTTCGGATACGCCTGCAACGAGACGCCCGAACTGATGCCGCTGCCGATCGCACTGTCTCACCGGATCCTCAACCGTCTCACCGAGGCCCGCCAGAAGGGCGAGGTCGACTGGCTCCGCCCAGATTCCAAGAGCCAGGTGACGGTGGAGTACGAGGGAAATAGCCCCGTGCGGATCGACACGATCGTCGTCTCCACGCAGCACGCCCCCCACGTATCGAACGAGGAGATCCGGAAGTTCGTCGTCGAGAAGATCATCAAGCCGCTCCTGCCGAAGGATCTCGACACCGGCTCCATCACCTACCACATCAACCCCACCGGTCGGTTCGTGGTGGGCGGCCCGCACGGCGACTGTGGCCTTACGGGTCGGAAGATCATCGTCGACACCTACGGTGGCTGGGGCCGCCACGGCGGCGTTGCGTTCTCCGGCAAGGATCCGACGAAGGTCGATCGGAGCGCCGCCTACATGGCGCGGCACGTCGCCAAGAACATCGTGGCGGCCGGCCTTGCCGACCGCTGCGAGGTGCAGCTTGCCTACGCGATCGGCGTGAGCGAACCGGTGAGCGTGCACGTCGACACCGAGGGCACCGGCAAGGTCGATGATGAGCGGCTCTGCGACGTCGTGAGGGAGTTCTTCCCGCTCACGCCCCGGGGCATCATCGACTATCTCGACCTTCGCAAGCCGATCTTCCGCAAGACGGCCGCTGGCGGTCACTTCGGCCGCGAGGGCTTCTCGTGGGAGAAGACCGACAAGGCCAAGCAGCTCAGTGAAGCCGCTCGTTCCAACGCTGCCGTGGGCTGATGGCACCGGCGACGGGTCGACGCGTGGCTTCATTCTCCAAAGGGCCGTCGCCGGAGCCTGTCCAGCGCGGCCCGGCAACGATGGCGTTTCCGGAAATGATGCAGGTCGCCGTGGCGGCCGTGCTGGGCGGCGCGGCGGCGGCGAGTGGCCTTGTGCTGGCGGGCCGGCGGCTGGCCGGGGGCTTTTCGGGCTCCGAACCAGGCCTGGTCTGGATCGCCATGGCTGCAGGGATCGCCCTCGTCGCCGCGGCCGACCTGGCCCGCCGACGTTTCGGCGGGAACCTCGCTGCCCCGCTCGCGGCCCGCTGCGGGCTGATGCTGGGCGTGGCGGCGGTGGCGCTGCCTCCGCGGGCCGGAGACTGGGGCTCCATCATCGCCGTGACCGTTGCCGCCGCCGTGGCTGTGCTGCGGCCCCCCGCGGCACGGGTGCGGCCCAAGCGGGCCACACCCCGCGTCGCCGCGGCGCCGGCTTCCCGTCGCTCGGTCGCCCGCCGCGATCCGCCACCGCATCGCGACGAACGCGTGCCCGGCCGTCTCCAGCAGCGGATCGAGCGGTACGAGACCCCCGGCGGCATCGATTGCGTTCGCGGCCGGGTGCAGTTGTCGATCCCCGAGGGGGGCCGCACGACGCACGCGCACGTCGGCTTCTGCCCGGCATTCACCGCGACCCCGTCGGTGGAGGTGTCGACCGAGTACGATGGGGTCGAAGCGGTGGTCACTGCGGCCGAGGTTCTCCCGTGGGGCATCCGCGTGGAGTGCCGGCTCGCCGAGCCCGCGGAGGAACCGCTGGAGATTCCGGTCGACGTGCTGGCCAAGGCGCCGCGGTAAACTATCAATGGCACGCTGGCCCCGGCATCTCTGGACGACGCTCTTCACCTACGGCGTGATCTTCATCGGCTTCCCCCTGCTCTGCTTCCTATTCTGGACCTGGGTCCGAGGCGGGTGACTCTCCCGCGGCCGACCGGCCGCCTTTGCCGGTGAACTTCGAGGACGATTCGATCATGCTGCATGCAATCGTGATGGCGGGCGGTTCTGGCACGCGGTTCTGGCCAGCCAGCCGGGCCAGTCTCCCCAAACAACTCCTGCCACTCGCGGGCCCGACGACGCTGCTGGAAGACACCGTTGCGCGGCTCGACGGCCTGGTGCACCCCGACCAGACGATGATCGTGACCTCCGCCCGGCTGCTCGATGCCGTCCGCCGGCAGGCGGCTTGCGTTCCGGCCACGGGCATCGTGGGCGAACCCTGCAAGCGGGATACGGCACCGTGCATTGGGCTGGCGGCCCTGCTCGTGTCGCGTCACGACCCCGACGCGATCATGGCGGTGATGCCCTCGGATCACGTCATCCGCCCAGCCGCCGACTTTCGCCGGGCGATTCTCCAGGCCGCCGCGATGGTCGAGGCGGCGCCCGGTCGCCTGGTGACGTTCGGGGTGCGGCCCACCTACCCGGCCGAGAGCTTCGGCTACATCCAGCAGGGCGAGGCCCTGCCCATGGGCCCTGGGGAAGCCCCCGCTCACGCGGTGGCCCGGTTTCGCGAGAAGCCGCCGGCACGTGTCGCCGCGGAATACCTCGCCGCGGGGACCTACCTCTGGAACGCCGGCATCTTCGTCTGGAAGGCCTCGACCATCATCGCCGCGCTCGACGAGCGGCAACCCGACAGCATGGCCCACCTGCGACGGATCGCCGCGTCCTGGGAGACACCCGACCGGGATCGCGTGTTCGCCGAGGAGTTCGCGGCCATCAAGGGCATCTCGATCGACTACGCGGTGCTCGAGTATGCGACCGACGTCGCCGTGATCGAGGCCCCCTTCGGCTGGGACGACCTCGGCGGCTGGTCCGCCGTGGCCCGCCACCTGACCGCCGACGCCCAGGGCAACACGGCCGTCGGCAGGCACCTCACCATCGATTCGACGAACACCGTGGTCCACACCAGCGACGACCATCTGGTCGTCACGCTCGGCCTCGTGGATATCCTTGTGGTGCACACTCCCGACGCCACGCTGGTCGCTCACCGGTCCCACGAGGAGGCCATCCGCAAGGTCGTGGCCGAACTCGAGAAATGCGGATGGAACGAATACCTCTGATCACCGCCATCGTCGTCGCCCTCGCATTCGCCGTACCCGGCTGGGCCGGTGAGCCCGAACAGGCGGCCCTCCGCGACGCCGAATGGCTGGCGAAACTGCGGCGGTCCCGCGAAGCGCTTGAATGGAGCGATGCCGTTGTCCGCCACGACTGGCGACTGCAGGAGCGGCCCACCGATGGCCGCTGCCGGATTCTCGATCCGAGCGACACCACCGTGCGCGAGGGCACCGCCGAGCAGTGCGGGAAAACCTTCGCGGATCT
>CAJBSQ010000734.1 GCA_903958265.1 uncultured Planctomycetaceae bacterium | reverse complement strand
TTCTCGGGCCTGCCAGAATCGTGGCATGAGCCTCACGGCAACCGATCATGATTCCGAAGCCGACGGCCATCCCGCCAGGTCCGCCCTGCGGTGGCGGGGCATGGTTCGGGGTCTGCTCGCCGTGCTGGTGGTGGTGCTGATCGCGATGGCCGCCGCGGCCGTGGCCGCCTCCCGCGTTCCCGAGTTCTACCGGCAGCGAATCGCCGCGGAGGGCCCCGACTCGCCGGCGGTCGAACAGGCTTCCCGCCGGCTGGTCACCGATGTCTCGGCGCTTCATGCGTCGTTCATCCGCGAAGGCTCGTGGGAGGCGTCGTTCACCGAAACCGACGTCAATGCCTGGCTGGCCAGCGATCTCCCGCGAAACCACCGCGGCATGCTGCCCGACGTGGTGTCGGCCCCGCGGCTACGGTTCTCGCCGCGGCGGGTCCGGGCCGGCGTGCGGATCGGCACCGGCTTCGCTTCCGCCGTGGCCACGCTGCAGGTCGAGATCCAGTTGCGGGAGCCGAATCAGCTGGGGATCGTCGTCGAGGAGGCGAGGCTCGGCAGCCTGCCGCTGCCGAAGTCCCTCGTTCTCGGCGAAATCCGGCGGCGGTTCGATCGACTCGGAATGGTCACGGCGGTCCGACGACTGGACGACCGCAGCGTGCTTGTGGTCTACATTCCCTCGACGCACGAGTCTGGCGGCACGAGCCACTGGCTCGAGCGGTTGGCGATCGGCGAGGGAACGATGGCGTTCGCGGGCCGAACACTTGCCGGACGAGCCACGCTGCCGACACCACGGCCGGCGGACGCCGAGCCGGTGGCCGCGGGACCGTGACGAAACCGGAGGCGTTCGCCGCAGGCGGCGACAGGGAGCAGGCATGCCACGACTGACATTTCTGGGAGCGGCGGGCGTGGTGTCGGGTTCCCGACACCTCGTGGAGGCGGAGGGCCGGCGGGTGCTGGTCGACTGCGGGCTCTTTCAGGGAGAGAAGCACCTGCGGGAGCGCAACTGGGATCGGTTTCTCGTGCGGCCCGACTCAATCGACGCCGTCGTGCTGACGCACGGCCACATCGACCATTCCGGCTACCTGCCGCGGCTGGCTCGGGAGGGGTTTACCGGGCCGATCTACACCTCACCCGCGACGGTCGACCTGCTCGGACTGCTGCTCTACGACTCGGCGAAGTGTCAGGCCGAAGACGCCTTCTACGCCAACCGCAAGGGCTATTCCAGGCACAAGCCCGCGTTGCCGCTGTACGAGGAGCGGGATGTCGACCGCGTGCTCCGGCTGGTGCGGGCCGTGCCCCGTGAGGAATGGTTCGGGCCCGCCGAGGGGGTGCGCTGCCGGTTTCACGAAGCCGGCCACATGCTCGGCAGTTCCTTCATCGAGATGGAGGCGGCGCGGCAGGGGAATGGTCCGCCGGTACGGATCGTCTTCTCCGGCGACGTCGGTCGCTTCGATGCTCCCCTCTACAAAGACCCGATCTCGCCGCCGGCCTGCGACTACCTGGTCTGCGAGAGCACCTACGGCGACCGAGACCACACACCCTCCCGGCCACTCGACGAACTCGAGGAGGTCACCAACGAGGCGATCCACCGCGGCGGAATGATGCTGGTAGCTTCGTTTGCGATCGGCCGCTGCCAGCAGCTCGTGTACCTGCTGCGGACGCTGATGGCTGCCGGCCGGGTGCCCCAGATGCCGATCTGGGTCGATTCCCCGATGGCCGTCGATGCGATGGCGGTGTTCCGCAAACACGGTGGCGAACACGACTTCAGCGAGGCGAAGATGCAGGGCGTGGCAGAGTCACTCGCTAGCCCATTCGTGCATCTCGCCAAGACGCCCGAGGAGTCGAAAGCAATCAATGCCCATCAGGGTGCGGGGATCGTGATCGCCTCGAGCGGAATGATGAATGGTGGACGGATCCTCCACCACCTCGCCCGGCGGCTCCCGGATCCGAAGACGACGGTGCTCGTGGCGGGTTACCAGGCCAAGGGCACCCGCGGACGCACGCTGGTCGACGGGGCCGAGTTTCTGCGGATCCATGGCCGCGACATACCCGTGCGGGCGGTCGTGCAGCGGGTCGACGCCCTTTCCGGGCATGCCGACCGTCACGAGATCGACCGCTGGCTTGGGTCGCTGCCCGCACCGCGACGGACATTTCTCGTGCACGGCGAGCCGCCAGCCGCCAACGGGATGGCGGAGTTTCTCAAGGCCCGGCGGGGCTGGGATGTGCATGTCCCGAGCATCGGCGAAGCTGTTGATCTGGATTGACGCTCAACGGACGAACTGGAGGAGCGATGGCGAAGAAGCCCACGCGTGATGATGCCCCGGGGGCCGCGGTGAACCCACCCGGCAAGGCCTGTAAGGTGCTCCCTGACACGGTGCTCGGTGACGACGTGGGCCTCGTCGCCGAAAACATGGAGCGGATCCTGCGATCGCCCAGCTACGCGCTCGCTCAGGACGACCCGGCGCTGCTCACCCGCGAGGAGATGCGCGGGGTGCGGATGCTTCTGGAGTTGGGAAAGCCCGAGATTGCCCTCCATGCCGACAACATCAAGTCGACGGTGATCGTGTTCGGCGGAACCCAGATCGTCGATCGCTCCGTGGCCGAGCGCCGGCTTTCTGAAGCGAAGCGGGCGGTGGAGTCGAAGCCGGCGGATCGGGCCGTCGCAAGGGAGGCCGAGCGGGCAGAGACGTTGCTCTCGATGTGCCGATTCTACGACGACGCCCGGACGTTTGCCCGGCTCGTCTCGATCGACAACCAGTGCGACGACGAGCGCGACTTCGTGATCATCACCGGCGGCGGGCCGGGCATCATGGAGGCGGCCAACCGGGGTGCCTTCGACGTCGGCTGCAAGTCGATCGGGCTCAACATCAAACTGCCGGCCGAGCAGCAGCCCAACCCGTTCATCACCCCCGAACTCTGCTTCCAGTTCAAGTACTTCGCGCTGCGGAAGTTTCACTTCATCTTCCGCGCGGCGGCAGTGGTGCTTTTTCCAGGGGGCTTCGGCACCCTCGACGAAATGTTCGAGACCCTCACTCTGCGGCAGACCCACCGGATGCAGCCCGTGCCGATCATCCTCTACGGCCGCGATTACTGGTCGAAGGTGATCGACTTCCGGTTCCTGGCCGACTCGGGTGTGATCGCCGATAGGCACCTCGACTTATTCACCTACGCCGAGACTCCCCAAGACGCCTGGCAGCAGATCCTCGACTTCCACGCCAAACCGCCGCAGGCGTAGGCTGCGTCCGGGTGAGGTGGATCGTCGGCTCAGTTTCTCAACTCGTCGTTCCCGTGAACTGGCAGCGCTCTCGAGCGCGTCCATTTTATGTGGAGCGTCGCCTCCGTCAGCGAGGGCGGGTAGGCGAAGGGGATCGGCGAAAGCTC
>CAJBSQ010000733.1 GCA_903958265.1 uncultured Planctomycetaceae bacterium | reverse complement strand
TCTGCTCCGCAGTGAACTTCTTCCCTCGTGGCATCTCTTGACCTCCCTTGGTTTGCGCCACGAGAGATTCTCTCTCTGAAAGTGGTGACGTTTAGGGGGGGCAGGTCACACGAGGGTGCCTCCTGGGAGCGGCTCCCGCTGGCGGAGGCGGCCTTCGCTGGCCCGATTCGCGGAGGCTGGCGAAGGCATTTGTCTCGCGAGGCTGATTTGGAGACAACTCATTGCAGAGGCGGGATGGTCGCCTGCCCCGAAGAACCCACGAAGAGGTGTTCGATGCGATTCCCGAAGTCCCTTGCCGTTTCGAGCAGAGCGTTCTCTGCCGCGGTCGTTGCCGCATCGCTCCTCGTGTCCGTCGATGCCTTTGCACGTCCGGGAGGCGGCGGTGGCGGCCGTTCGGGCCCCGAACCGGCTGCCGGCGGACGTGGCGGGCCCGGAGCCGCGACGAGGCCGGCTCCTGACCGCGCCGAGCCGGGCCGCGCGGAGCCGGGCCGCGCGGAGTCTGGCCGTGCGATCGACGGCGGAGCGGCGAACCGTCCGGCCCCCGGCACTCGTGACGTCGAGAGCTTTCTCAATACGAAGTCAGCGGCCGGAGCGGCCGCAAAGCCGGCAGCCGACCCGGCCACGGCCAAGAGTCGCGCCGAGTCAGCCCAGAGTTCGTTCCAGACCGCGATGGAGGGCCGCACTCAGCCCTTCACGCCGGCCTGGTACAGCGAGCATCCCGACGCCTGGCAATACACGCACCCGCACGCCGATCTCTGGGCGGTGGCCGGCGTGGCTGGACTCACCAACTGGCTCGGGTACCCGGCGACCGCTACGACAACGACGGCCGCAACCAGCACCACCGTCGCTGCTGCGAGCGCGACGACCACCGCAGCTGGCACTGAGGCCGCCGCGACCGCCACATCGACCGATGACAACGCATCCAACGCGGCGGCGTTGCCACCCGACCTCGAGTGGATGCCGCTGGGCGTCTACGCGACGGGCCCCAAAGACGTGGCGCAGGCCCACGTCTATCAGCAACTCGCCGTGAGCAAGCAGGGCGAACTGAAGGGCAACTACTACGACTCGATCACCAACACCACGCAGCCCGTGAGCGGCTCGATCGATCGGGAGACTCGAAAGGCGAGCTGGAAGGTTGGCGGAAAGGGCGGCGCGACGTTCGAGACCACGCTCGACGCCCTGATGAAGACCCCGAGCGACGTGACCATGAAGAGCGGTAGCGCCACGCACGAATGGGAACTGGTGCAGGTGCAGAAGCCCGATGACAAGGCCGCCAAACCCTGACCCGCCGGGAGCGTCACGCGGTTGGGGGCGAGTTGTCCATCGCACCGGCCTCACCGAAACCCCGGGAAATCAGCATCGTCGGGCAGGCTTTTGACTTCGGCTGCTGACCGCGTACGGTTCGCAGCCCCCCTCGATGCGAATGCGACCCAGCCGGTTGGCCCCCCGTCGCACTGTGTCGCTAAGCTTTCCCAGCCCGCGAGGGGTGCGACTCGCTCTCCCGCCGCCGGGCCTGCTGGCCCACCGCGGCCGGATGCTGCTACGATCCCGGACGGCGTTGAGGACTTCTTGGCTATCCTTCTCTCCCTCGCGGCGGCGTCTTACGTGAATGCTCTCCAGCCCGAATGGTGGTACTGGCTCTACGACGTGCCGCCCCTGCGGCTGTCGCTGCTGTTCGTCGGCGTGTTCGTCGGCTTCTACTGGCTCGGGTCGATCATCGTGCGGCCGATCCTGCGGCAGTTCGTCAAGTACACGGCCGGCTCCAACGACATCGTCGGCTACGTGCTCTCCTGCTTCTGCGTGTTCTACGGCCTGCTGCTCGGCCTGATCGCCGTCACCGCCTATCAGAACGTCTCCGAGGCCGGCAGCCACGTTACCCACGAGGCGGCTGCGCTCTCGGCGCTGTACGAAGACGTCTCCCGCTACCCGGAGCCCCACGCCCAGAACCTCCGCTGGCTCCTCCGCGACTACACGCGGTATGTGATCAAGTATGCCTGGCCACTGCAGCAGCGGGGCATCGTCCCCCAGGAGGGCACCATCCGCGCCCAGGCCTTCTACGACAAACTCCTCGACTTCCAGCCCAGCTCGCCTGGGGAG
>CAJBSQ010000732.1 GCA_903958265.1 uncultured Planctomycetaceae bacterium | reverse complement strand
GAGCAACCGCGTGAGCCGCGGGTCGCGAAGCCGGCGGAGCGCGACGCAGGCGACCAGCCGCACCTGCGGCGACTCATGCATCACCAGGGTGTCGAGCTGGTCGGACGACGTGGCGGTCGCGAGTCCTACGGAGGCCGCATGCCGCACCGTGCGATCCTGGGCGGCAGGCGAGCCGGCGAGGTCGACGAGGGCGGCGGCGATCGTGGGCTCGTCGGCGGTCCGCCGGCCGAGCCGGCCGAGGCTCGTGGCTGCGGCGACCCGCACGTGGGGCTCGTCGCCGCCAAGGCGTCGAGCCAGCGCCGCCTGCACGGTGGCCCGGCGAGGAGAGTCGGCCGGGCAGTCGCCAAGAGCCCGCGCCGCAACCATGCGAACATCCGTCACCGAGTCATCGCAGGCCGCCACGAGCGCGGCGGCGGCCGCGGCATCGTCGCGGCCGCGGAGAAGCTGGCCGAGTCCTTGGGCCGCGTGGATCCGGGCAAGCCGCGGGGCCGCTCTGTCGGCGAGCACGTCGCCGAGCACGCTGGCGGCGGCACGGTCGCTTGTGTCTGCTCGGCGGACGAGTTCCCACTGGGCTTCGAGCCGAATGCGGCGATCGACGTGGCCGAGGAGGGCGACGAGCCGCAGGTCGTCGATCACGCCCCAGTCGCCAGCCAGCATCGAGCGGACTTCGGCAACGAGCCGCGCATCGGCCGCGGTGCGGTCGCGGGGCAGGAATCGCCAGAGCCGTCCCTTCCCCTCGCCCCCCCAGCCGTGGACCCAGTCGCTGACCCACAGGGCGCCGTCGGGTCCGACCTCGACGTCGGTGGCCAACACGTTGCGGATCGTCTGCTCCTCGTCGCACACGGCGAACGTGCCGCCGTGCGGCTTCACGCGGAAGCTGCGGATCGAACTGCCGACCGCGCCGCCGCTGAAGTCGGCGAGCAGAAACCGACCCTCGAAATGCGGCGTCAGGCCGGTGCCCGGGTAGGCGGCCAAGCCAGACGGCCCCGAACAGGGATGCGCGATCGGCGGCAGGCACCAGGCGGGCTGGCCCTCGCACTCGGTGTGCCAGATCTTTTCGCGGTGCCACGGCCCGCGGTCGTCGAGGTACTGAAACGCCATCTTCCAGCCCACCTCGGCACCCGGCACGAGATGCACGACGCGGGCCTTGTCGCCGGCGTCAGAGTTGTTGTCGACGGTGAACAGGTTGCCGAGGTCGTCGAAGGCGAGCTCCTGGGGGTTTCTCATGCCCCGGGCGAAGACCTCCAGGTGACTGCCGTCGGGCTCGCAGCGAAACACCGCGCCGGTGCCCGGATCATGATCGATGCCGCCGTCGTGCTCGACGCGGTAGCCGCGGTCCCCGATGGTGAAGTAGATGCGGCCGTCGGGACCGAGGGTGAGGCCGTGCAGGTCGTGGCCCCGGTAGGCAACGCGGGCACCATAGCCGGTCGAAAGCACTTCGCGTTCGACGGGGGAGCCGTCGGCTGTGTCGTCACCATTCAGGTCGCGGAGCCGGTAGAGGCTGGGGATGCACGTCAGGTAGATATCCCCGCGCCGGGCGAGGATGCCCGCGGCCGTGCCGTCCTGAAGCCGGTTGAATCCTGAGGCAAACACCTCGGCGCGGTCCGCCCGGCCGTCACCGTCAGTGTCGACGAGCCGCCGAACCCGGTCGTCGTACCGCTCGTAGTCGCGGGCCGCGTCACCGAGGAGGCGGCGATGGTAGGCGATTCGGTCCTCGACGCTCTGCGAGGCGAGGTCGGCCTCGACCCACACGCGGTCGTGGCCGCGGTTGTCGGTGACGCCCCGCTCCTGCCGGAAGGTTTCGCAGACGTAGGCACGACCCTGCTCGTCCACCGAGAAGGCGACCGGGTTTGCCACGTCGGGCTCGGCGGCAAACAGCTCGACGAGAAAGCCCTCGGGCATGCCGAAGGTCGCCCTGGCCTGCGTCGGCTCGTCTGAGGCGGCCGCAATGCCTGGCGGCTCGGGCGTGGCCGCGGCATCGACGCCGGGTACCCCACGGGCCGAGGATGCCGACACAAGCAGGAGCATGATGAGGAGCGTCATCCGCATGGCGATAGAACCAGCGGTGAAACAGTGTCTGATCATGGGGGGAGGAGCGAGGAGGGGGGCGAGGAGCGAGGGAGAGGCGGGAGGGCAAAACCCGATCCATTGTACTTCTCGTCGCCCCCGCGGGGATGCCACTGGTGCCACGCGGAAATGGTGGAAGCTGCATGAGCGGCAGCAGGCCGCACCATGCGAGCCACCCCACCATCCACGCCGCCCGGGGTCAGCCCCGGGCGGCAGGGCCGCCCACACGCCCGCAGAGCGACCAGTCGGCCACGGAAACCGGCGCGATTCCGGCGCCGCGTCGGGCCGACTACGCTAGATGGCCCAGGGTGCTGGCGACCGCCGCGACGGGCGGCGTCGATTCCCCTCTTCCCCTCCGGTGCCCCGTGCGCGCGATCGAAATCTACGACACCACCCTTCGCGACGGCTCCCAGGGGGAGGGCGTCAACTTCTCTCTCGAAGACAAGCTTGCCATCACCCAGCGGCTGGACGAGGCGGGCGTCGACTACATCGAGGGAGGCTACCCGCTCTCGAATCCCAAGGATGCGCAGTACTTCGAGCGGGTTCGGAGCCTGCGGCTCGGGCGTTCGAAGATCTGCGCCTTCGGGATGACCCGCCGCCGCGGCATGGCGGCCGCGGAGGACCCCGGCATGAAGGCCCTGCTCGCCGCAGGCACGCCGGTGGTCACGATCGTGGGCAAGACGTCGGCGTTTCACGTTGCCGAGGTGCTCGGCGTGAGCCGCGCGGAAAACCTGGCGATGATCACCGATACGATCGCACACCTCGCAGGCTCAAATCGCGAGGTGTTCTACGATGCGGAGCACTTCTTCGACGGCTGGAAGCTCGATCCCGCCTATGCCGCCGAGACGATTGTGGCCGCGGCGAAGGCTGGTGCCACGCGGATCGTGCTCTGCGACACCAACGGCGGCACGCTCCCGGACGAGGTAGCCACGCTCGTGCGTGCCGCCACGGCCGCGCTCGCCAAGGCGGGCGTGCCCGCGCCCGTCGCCATCCACTGCCACAACGATTGCGATCTCGCCGTCGCCAACTCGCTGGCAGGTGTGACGGCCGGCGCGGTGCAGGTGCAGGGCACGATCAACGGAATCGGTGAACGGTGTGGCAACGCGGATCTGATCTCGGTGGTCGCCAACCTGGCCCTCAAACTGCCCGGCCACGAGGTGCTTGGCGGCTCAGGCACGGCCCACCTGACGGAACTCTCGCGGTTCGTCTACGAAACGGCCAACATGATCTATCGGCCGGGCCAGCCCTTCGTGGGCGCCAGCGCCTTCGCCCACAAGGGCGGGATGCACGTCCACGCGATCGCGAAGGCCACGGAGTCGTACGAGCACATCTCCCCCGAGGCGGTCGGGAACTCGCGACGGATCCTCGTCAGCGAGCTCTCCGGGCGGTCCAACATCGCCGCCATGGTCACCCGACCCGACGTGAAGAACGACCGGAACCTGCTCGATGCGGTGCTCGCCGAAGTCTGTCGGCTGGAGAACGAGGGCTGGCAGTTCGAGGCGGCGGGGGCCTCGTTCGACCTGCTGGTCGACCGTTGTGCCGGTACGTTCGAGCCGGCCTTCGAGAAGCTCGCCTACAACGTCGCCGTCGAGAGCCGCACCGGTGGGGCGGGAGATGTCCGCACCGAGGCCACGGTGAAGCTGCTCGTGGCGGGAGAGCAGCGGCACGAGGTGGCGGAAGGAGATGGTCCGGTCAACGCGCTTGATGCCGCCTTGCGGAAAGCACTGGCCGGCGTCTATCCGGTGCTCGATCGGATGCACCTGCTCGACTACAAGGTCCGCGTGATCAATGCGCAGGAAGGCACGGCGGCGAAGGTCCGCGTG
>CAJBSQ010000731.1 GCA_903958265.1 uncultured Planctomycetaceae bacterium | reverse complement strand
GGTCGGCTTCGCGGCCCCCGGCGACACGAACATCGACGGCGTGTTCGACATTCTGGACGCCGCGAAACTGCTCTCGGCAGGGCGGTTCGGTCGGGGTGGTCAGGTGTCGTGGGCGGACGGCGATTTCAACTACGACGGCCTCTTCGACATCCTGGACGAGTCGGAGTCGTTGGCCGCCGGGTTGTACGACACGGGGGCCTATGCGGCTGGGATCACGCCGACCTTCGCAGCTGTGCCCGAGCCCTCGACCGCCGCCCTGGCCCTGCTCGCCGGCAGCCTTGTCCTCGGGCAGGGCGTGCGGCGGTGGAGGCGGTCAGAGCGCGAGGCAGGCGAAGGCCAGGAGTGAGGCGGCGAAGGGTATCCATGCCCTGGCCAACACACCTTCCCCGGTCCACGAGCGGGTCGCGAGGGCGATGCCGAGGATCGCGACGGCCACGGCCGACTCGACCGCCAGCACGCGGCCGCCTGCCCCCTGATGGATGCGGATCGCGAGGAACGCGGCCACGAGCACCCCGCCACCGATCGCCGCCGTGTGGAAGCGATGCCGCGGGAGGAGCACGGCGACGGCCGTGGCGAGAACCATCGCGTAGGGGAAAAACAGTTCCCGGTTGCCGGTCAGGCGACTTGCAGCGAGCCAGGCAAGGCCCGGGTAGAGCACCGCCAGCCTGCCGGGCTGCATGCCGGCAAAGGCCAGGGCGATGCAGGCGATCACGCCGAGGCCCGTCCATGCGGGGCCGCCCACCGCCTGCGCGATGGCAAGGAAGAGCAGTTCGAGTGAGATGAACAGAGCCGCCGGCATGCGTGCGCCTCGAAGGGCGGGTGGCTCACGGGCCACCACCGCTCCCCGCAGTCTACGTGGTGGTGACCGCGGGGCATGCTGGTGCTGACGACAATCCCCAGCGCGCGGTGACCGGTCTGCTCCATGCCAAGTTCCTCCGTCCGGAGCTTCACGCTGCCGCGGAGAATCGCTTCGCATTCGTTGCATACCATCATGTGTCACGTTATAGTTGTGTCATGAATCTCGACGCGATCACGGCCAAGAAAATGGTGCTCGACGGGCTCCGGCCGCTGCCGCCCGCCGTGGTCAGCAACCTGACGGAATGGTTTCGGGTCGAGCTCGCGTACACGAGCAACGCGCTGGAGGGCAACACGCTGTCGCGCCGCGAGACGGCCGCGGTGATCGAAAAGGGCCTCACCGTCGGCGGCAAGAGCCTCAGGGAGCATCTCGAGGCGACCAACCACGCGCGGGCGTTCGATTTCGTGGTGTCGCTGGTTGACCGGAAGCCCCGCGGCGTCTCTGAACAGGAGCTTCTCAAACTCCACGAACTCGTGCTCAACGGCATCGATGCCGGGAATGCCGGACGGTATCGCGATGTACCGGTGCGAATCGCCGGCTCGACAGTCATCCTGCCGAATCCGCGAAAGGTTCCCGATCTGATGGACGGATTCTGCCGCTGGCTCCGTCACCCAGCCGGCTTGCATCCGGTTTCGCTCGCGGGCGAGGCACACTACCGGCTTGTGACGATTCATCCGTTCATCGACGGCAATGGTCGCACGGCGCGGCTGCTGATGAATCTCCTGCTTCTGACCCACGGCTATCCGCCGGCCATCATCCGGCCCCGTGACCGTCTCGCGTATCTCGGCGCCCTTGAGACCGCCCAGCTCGGTGGGCCGCGGGCCGCTTACGACGTTCTGATGGTCAAGGCCGTGAACCGATCCCTCGACATCTACTTGAATGCGGTTCAGGGTGCGCCCGCCGGCGGCCGGCGGCGGGCGGATAGTCCAAGACAATCCCTCCTCAAAATCGGCCAGCTTGCCAAGGCGGTCGGCGAGACCGTGCCGACGATCCGCCATTGGACTGCCCTCGGTCTGCTCGCAGCGGCCCAGATATCCGCCGGCGGCTACCATTTATACAGCGAGGAGATGCTCGACCGTTGCCGGCAGATCCAAGCGCTCAAGGCCCGGAGGCTGACGCTTGTGGAAATCAGGGCCGCCCTGCAGCACCAGTAATGCGGTCCTGAAATGCCATCCTCATGGTGAGACGGCGTCGTGCTGACGACCGTCATGAAAAGTGAGCCCGGCCGCTCAGACGCGTGTTGCCTGCCAGTTGCCGGCCAGGAATCGCCAGAGGAAGAGCACGCCGCGGAACCAGAGGTCGGCCTGCATGGCGAGCCAGCAGCCATAGAGCCCGAGATCCATCCCGACCACGCTCCGGCCCCACGGCAGTTCGAGCAACGGCTCGCTCAGCCAGAAGGTGAGGGGCAGCCGGACGGCGAAGAACCCGAGGCAGGTGAAGAGAAACGGAAATCGGGTGTCGCCGGCGCCCCGCAGGCCGCTCGACAGGATGTGGCAGCTGGCCAGCATCGGCATCGAGAAGGCCACGAGGCGGAGCACCGGCACACCGGCCGCCACCACCGGCGCCTGCTCGGGCTTTGGGCAATAGAACTGGAAGAGCGGCTCTGCGGCCAGGTAGAACACGATGCCGCCAGCGGTCATGAGCAGGCTGCCCAGCGCATAGGCCACGAGGCCGCACCGCCGGGCCTCGGCGGGGCGGCCGGCCCCCAGGTTCTGCCCGACGAGCACGCTGGCGGCGATGCCGAAGGCCATGCCGAAGATCTCGGCCATCGATTCCCAACCCAGGGCGATGCCATGGGCGCCGCGGGCGGCGTCGCCGAGCCGATTGACCACCGACAGGAAGACCATCTGCCCGGCGACCATCGACAGGCTCTCGGCGGCCGCCGGCAGGCTGATCCGCAACAGCCGTCGGAGCAGCGGGGGGTTGGGCCGGAGCAGCGAGAGACGCAGCTTCAGGCCAGCCCGGCCCCGGCTGAGCAGCACGAGCAGGGCCACCGTGCCGAGGGCTTGGCTGAGTCCGGCACCCCAGGCGATGCCGGCAAGCCCGAGCCCCGGCCAGTCCCCGAGGCCGCGGAAGCCCGCCCAGGCCAGCGGCAGGTTCGCCAGCGTCGTGCCCAGGCCGATCCACAGCGGCGTGCGGGTGTCTCCGGCACCGGCGAGGCTGGCGTTGCCGGTGTTGCTGATGAGCTGGAAGGGCAGCAGGAGCATCATCACCCCGAGAAAATCGGTCGCATACCGAGCGGCGGTTCCGTCGAGGTTCAGCGCCCCGAGCAGTGTGGCGATACCGAAGCCACCGAACACCCAACCGGCGATGCCGACACCCATCGATAGGAGCAGCGCCTGATGAAACGCCCGGTTCGCGCCGCCCGTGTCGCCGGCACCGATGAGGCGGGATACCAGTGTCGTAGCGCCTGCGGAGGCGAGGATGCCGAACGATCCGATCATCCAGGAGAGGTAGAAGCAGGTGGTCTGCGCAGCCTGCAGGGCGAGCTGATCTGCCGCGGAGTCGGTCGTGGCATTGCCGGCCAGCCAGCGGCCGGTGAGGCTGACGATCAGCACGAGCGACTGCTGGCCGACGGCTGGTGCGGCCAGCGACACTGCCTGCCACCAGGCCGACGGCCGGAGGGGGCTCGGGCCCACCGCCGCGGGCGGCCCTGGCAACGGCAGTGGGGTGCGAACCGCCGGCGGTGGATCCGGCACGATCATGGCTGGGCCGGCCCCCGGGTCTCCCGCCGCTCGTAGTGGCTGATCACGCCCCCCTGGCGGCCGCCGGCGTGCACGCAGTTGCAGTACCGCGGAATCGTGCCGATCGTGGTGAATCCCATCAGCCGCAGGAGCCTGAGGGCCAGCGTGTGCGACTCGGGGGTGATACCGATCAGCACGTCGAGCAGATGGGTGCCGTCGGCCTGCCGCAGGTCCATCCAGTAATCCCGCATCGCCCAGCCGGCCTGCCGCCGGGGCCGGCCCAGCACGAAGTAGTGGGCGAAGGCCGCGGCGTTGTCGATGTTGGTCAGCCAGCCCACGATCAGGGGATGGCGGGCAGCATCGACGGCGATGCAGGCCGCGATCTGCGGGGCCCGCATGAAGGCTACGAACTGCTCGGCGGTCGAGATCCCGCCAGCGTAAAACACCATCTCGGCCTTCCGCTCGGCGACGAGCCGCTCCCAGATGGCCCGCAGGTGGGCGTCGGAGACTGTCGGCCCGGCGGCGGTCTGCACCACAGGCACGATGTCGTAGGGCATGGTCGTGGTCTTCAGCCGACGTGGACGATGCCGAGGCGGGCGAGGGCCGGAACCGTCTTATCGAGAAACGCCGTGCAGGCCGCATCGACCGCCTGGAGCTGCTCCGCCTGATCGGTGACGGGCTTGCCCTCTCGTTCTAGCGTCCGGCCCGACGCGGCGAGTCGGGTGGTCACCCGCGCGGCCAGGTCCGCCCGGCCTCGCTCGCAGAGCTCGTGAAGGATCGCCGCGTCGAGGTCGCCGAGCGTGTGGGCGGTGCCGGTCAGCGGGCTGGCCAACGCCAGCGGCCGACCGCCGAGCGAGTCGGAGGCGAGAATGGCCCGATTGAACGCCAGCGGCAGCTGCACCGTTCCCGTGGCCGCGACGGCGGGCGGGCCGACCTCTCCCGAAGACACCTCGAACAGCCCCATCGCCACGCCCGCGTCGACGGCCCGAGTGAGGTCGTCCGGCGGAGCGCCTGCCAGGCGGGCATCCGCCAGGATCTGCGACAGCGCCACACTTGTGTCACCGAGCACGTCCAGGAGCGACTGATAGAGCGGTCCGCTGATTGTCGACGTGACAACGCCCAGGTTCACCTGGTACGGCAGCGTCACTCCCGAACGAGCCACGCGGAATCGCAGGTCGTCCACGTCTCGGACCCGGTCGGCCACGGTGGCCATCAGCCGCGGCGACCGGGCGTAGATGTCCCACCGAAAGGCCGTGTTGGCGCAGAAATCCTTGTGGGCCTCGGTGACCAGCCGGTCGGTCGTGGTCCGGAAGAGTTCCTGGAACTCTGGCCGAACGCAGAGGTCCCAGAAGTTCGTATGAATCGGCAGGCTGCCGGTGAACACGAGCCCTGCCGACGCGAACATCGTCGCCACCTCGGCGAAGTAGAAGCTCGTCCAATGCTCGTTGAGATACTCGTGAGCCAGGTAGCGGACGTCCTGCTTGAGCAGGGCGTCGACGTAGGCCGCGGCCGTGGGATTGTCGTCGAAATACTTGGCATGCCGGTCGCGGATGAACACCAGATACGCCAGCGCATCGCGGATCCGCTGCACGCTGTCTCCCGTCCGCAGCGCCGCGTACTGCCGGAGGATGCCGCGGATCGGCTGCAGGTGGGCCCAGCCCGGCATCGCGTTGTAGCTCACCAGCAGGAGCCCGCCCGGCGCCAGCCGCGCGCGGGCGATCGCCAGGATCGATTCCCGGACCTGCGGAGACACCCAGCTCAGCACGCCGTGCAGGGTGATGAAGTCGAACTCGCCCAGGTCGTCGGGGAGAGTGGCGAAGTCGGCGGCCACCAGCCGCACGTTCGCGAGGCCGCCGGCGTCCGCCTCCCGCTCCGCTGCGGCGACGTGCTCGGGATTGACGTCCACGCCCACGAACTCCCCCTGGGGATTGGCAGCCGCGAGTGTGGTGAGCGACCGCCCGAGCCCGCAGCCGAGTTCGAGATAGCGAAAGCCGGCGGCCGTGGAGGGCGGGATCACGCGATTGATCGACGCCGCGTAGCGGATGGCGACCGGGGCCAGGTGCGGATAGAAACCGGGGACGTAGGCGACGTCCGTGATGTAGCCGTCAGAGGAAACGATGGCACCAACTCCCGAAGGTGTACGCGGCGAAGCCGCCCGGGCAATCCGTGGTAAAGGTCACGGGGGATTTTTTCACACCCGCGGAGGATCATCTGACGACAGAGGCAGTGCGTTCGTCAACCGAGCCCGATCTCCCCCATCCCGGTCTCGCGAAGCAGCGCATCCAAGCCGACCGGCGGACGTCGGTCGTTTTCCAGAAACGCCGAGTCGCTGTCGACGCCCAAATCGGCCCTTCACGCAAGCTTTCCGCGACCTCCTTCCAG
>CAJBSQ010000730.1 GCA_903958265.1 uncultured Planctomycetaceae bacterium | reverse complement strand
GGAGGGCAACCTCGAGCACGCCCTCGGTGTGCTCCGCAGCCTCGGTCCGGTGGTCGTGGTGATCGACGAGGCCGATGCGGCGCTCGGCAACCGGCAGAGCGATGGCGACTCGGGGACGAGCGCCCGGGTGTTCTCGATGATCGCGCGGCAGATGGGCGACACCCGCTATCGCGGCAAGATCCTCTGGATGCTGCTGACCAGCCGGCCGGATCTCCTGCCGATCGACCTCAAGCGGCAGGGCAGGGCGGAGGTGCACATTCCCCTCTTCTACCCGCACGACCAGGCCGAGATGGACGCGATGTTCGCCGCCATGGCGCGGAAGTGCGGCGTGAAACTCGCTGCCGGCCTGCCAGGGCCGGTCGACCTGGAGCTCGGCCTCTCCGGCGCCGATATTGAGAGCGTCGTGCTGGCGGCGCGGCGGAAGGGGCTCGAACGGGCTGCCGACGCCGGTGCCGCAAGCCCCGATTCGATCTCCGCGGACGACCTCGCGGCGGCACTCGATGATTTCATGCCGAGTGCGCAAGGACTCGAGAAGGAGATGCAGGAGATCGCGGCGGTGCTGGAATGCACCGAGAAGCGGTTTCTGCCCGAGCGGTGGAAGGAGAAGGTGGGCCAACCCGGCGGCCGGTCCCGGCTGCAGGAGAGGCTCGCGGCCATCCGCGAGGTGATCGGTTCATAAAGACGACCAGCACGGCACGTTCAACACAGCACATGTAGGTTCAGCCCAGCACCACGAAGGAGCGCATCGACAATGGCATCCAAGACCCCCTGGTTCGACGACCTGAGCGACACGCCGCTGATCGCGGAATATGCCCGCAAACTCGACTCGTTCCTCGATGCGATCGCCGATTCGGTCGTGGAGACGAAGGAACTGGCCGAGCAGGAGAAGCGGGTGGTGGCCCTCATGAAGGAAATCGAACCGTTGCTCTCGCCTGAGGCCCACGAGAAGGTCACGCGACTGCTCTGCGAGGTGACGGCGTACGATCTGATGCATGCCCTGCACATGGCCGGCCACGCCCGGCCGAGGGCCACGTTTCGCGGCTGATCCCGGTCGCATGGTCTCCAATTCCCCGTTCAACCCTCGAGGCGACTGACATGTCCAGCCAACCCAAATCCTCCTTCTGGCTCGCGGTCTGGGCCGTGATCTTCGGGCTCGTGGGCCTTGCCGCCTGGCGGGCTGGGATGCTCGAGCAGTTCGGCCTCGGCCGCCCTGGGGCGGCGGGGCAGCGACCGATGGCCGGTGGCGGGGCGGGTGGCGGCGGTCCTGCGGGTGGCGGGGCCGAAGGGGCTGGCGGCGGAGCGGAGGGCATGACCGAGGCTCCGGATGTCTCGGTGCCGACGACCGTCAAGGAGTACACCTTCAGGCCGGCCGACAAACTGCCGCCCGTGAAGGGCGTGAGTGCCTACAAGCCGCTCGAGGACGAGACGGTGCGGTTTGCCCTCAACGTCTGGGCGGGCTGGGCGCCGATCATCCGGGCCAACGGAGGCTTCAAGGCAGGGAAGCTCTGGCAGACGCCGGGGGGCAAACCCTTCAAGGTGGAACTCGTGCTGATCGACGACCCCGTGCAGATGCGCGACGCCTACGCCGCGGGCGAGGTGCACATCGGCTGGGCCACGCTCGACATGCTGCCGCTGTTCGTCGACAGCTTCGCGAAGGATTCGCGAATCATGCCGCGGGTCTATCAGCAGGTCGACTTCTCGAATGGCGGCGACGGCATCGTCGTCCGCGACTCGATCAAGACGGTCAGGGATCTCGCTGGCAAGAAACTGGTGATGGCGCAGAACTCACCGAGCCAGTTCTTCGCGCTCAACATGCTCGTCGCCGGCGGCCTGCAGCCGGCCGACGTGGAGATGGTCTACGTCACGACCGCCTTCGAGGC
>CAJBSQ010000729.1 GCA_903958265.1 uncultured Planctomycetaceae bacterium | reverse complement strand
GCGTAGATCGAGTTGAGCGGCCCGGGCGGCCCGTTGCGGATCGAGCCGCGGCTGCGGAATCGGACGGCGGTGATCTCGTCGCCGAGCGGCAGGCCGGTCTGCGAGTCAAACGAGGTGTACTGCCGCCGCGGCTCCATCGTTCGTCCGGAGATGCCGAGGTGCAGAAGCTTTCGCCCCTCGTCCTCGAACACCGGGAGGTACACGAGCCGTCCGACCGTCGTGCTGCCGCCGGAGGAGTTGGAGAATCCGAACGGGTTGGAGGTGTTTTTGAACTCGCCCACCTGCCAGCCGACGGACCCATCCTCGGTGCTGTTCATCACCTGGATGCCGGGGAGAAAGCCGTTGTTGAAGGGGCCCTCGAAGGCGTCCTGGGCGAACGACCGCTCCATGAAGTTGAGCCATCGGCTGCTCGTGAGATGCTCGTAGCCGTAGGGGTCTTTCTGGTTGCCCACGCGGACGGTGCCCAGCAGCGGCAGTTCGCGAACCTGCAGCCAGAGGTCGGTGACGGCGGTCGATGGTCCGGAGTCGCGCTCCGTCGGGTAGACCTCGTTGTTGATGTTGAGCTGGTTGACGAAATCGTATTCCGCGGCCCAGTCGTAGAACTCGTACATCCGCCCCTCGACGCGGAGCCGGGCCCGACGCAAGGCAACCGTGTCGGCGAGCCCGGGGTCGAGGCCGCCTTGATTCGGCGGTTGGTTGCCGGGGCCGGGCCCGGCGCTGAAGGCCACCGCGTCGACCTGCGTGCGGCCGCCGATCTTCACCTTGAAGTCTCTCTGCTTCGACTCGGCCTGATAGCCGCTGGCCCACTTCGATCCGAGCGTGGTGTCGCTGCCGATCTCGTAGGGCGTGGGCTGCTGCGTGTCCTTCGCAGCCGCGGCAACCGCGTCAGGGGGGGAGGCCTTCGGCGCCGGCGTGGCGGACGCAGCCTCGCCGGGCATCGGGAGCGGTTCGGCCTGCGTTGCCGCCTCGAGCTCCTGAAGCCTCCGTTCGAGCAACGTGATCCGCTGCCGGTCAGCCTCGACCGCCTCCGAGACGTCGGTCAGGGAGGCGAACCCTGCCGTCACGCTCGGGATCGCCAGCGGTGGAGATCCGGCCGAATCGGGTGAAATCGCGAGGTCTTCTGGAGCCCCAGCCAGAACGCAACTCCCCGCCCATCCAGTCACGACGAGCGTCAGCCAGCATGCGAGCAGTTGCCAGCGGGAAGTAAACATGCGGCATTCCACGAGCACCGCCTCGGCCAAACTGCATGCGCTCAGGCCGCAGAGACCACGCAACCGTATCAGTCGTCGTTATCGGCATTGCCAACGCGCGGCTTCACGTCGTCTCCAGGCCCGCTGGGAATGCAGGCAAGCGAGGCAGGGTGCGGCTGGATCGCGGGCTCGGGGGTGGCGATCGGTGGCGTTGGCCAGCGAAACGCGGGCGGCCCGCAGGGGCTGCGCAAGGTCGGAAAGAGGGGTGGCGGAAAGCCGAACGGTGACCGTCGTGCCTTCCCCGAGCCGGCTGGCGATCCCGATCGTGCCGCCGGACGACTCGACGATCGAGCGACAGATCGCCAG
>CAJBSQ010000728.1 GCA_903958265.1 uncultured Planctomycetaceae bacterium | reverse complement strand
TGGCCAGCCGGAATCAGCTGGTTGAAACTGGTGCCATCGATGTTGGTGTTGTGCCCGACGGGATCGCTATTCCGCACCTCCACGGGCTGGCCGACCCGGGCCGCGAATACTGGCGCGAGAAATTCACAGTTCTTCTGGTCGAACACAAGCGCTGCGTCGGTGGCAGGGCTCTTCACCCGACTCGACTTCCGGACGAACACCACCACATCTGCCAGCCCCTTGCTCGTGGTATCCACCCGCAGCGACCGGTCGAAGAGTTTCTCCGACTTCCCGCAGACCTCGGTGTCTTTGTCGGCGACGAGCGGCCTGGGTTGACCCGGATCACCCGCGAACACAAACCGCCCCTGAAGCGACGCCCAGCCCGATCCAGCGACCGCCGCCTCACCGCCACCGGCGACCGCCGCCACGCTGGTCACGAGCCCCTCGCGAATGGCCGTCGCGGCCGCCACATCCGCAACCGGCGCAGCCACCCGTTGCGGACCGCAGCCCACCACGAGGGCCGCGAAACATAGCACGATTACCCAGCGAGGTTTGCAGGACGTGATCATGGCGGGTCGGCTGCTCACTTCTGAAAAATGGCGGGGTCGAGCACGATGTCACCGAGGTTGGTACCACCCGCGGCGACCGCAACCTTCTTGCGGCCCTTGGCAGCCTTCTCGACCTTTCCGCCGAGCGTCATTTCGCCGATGTAGCCCGCCTTCTCGTGCCAGAACTGGAGTTCGACGTCGCCCACCGGAACGTCTTTGATCACGAACGTGCCATCGGCAGCCGAGACGGCTGCGTAGGGATTCGGTCGAACGAGCAGCCACGACTTCATCCACGGATGAATGTTGCACGTGACCTGAGCCGGCACGGCCTCGTCGCTCCCGAACTTGATCGTGGTGTCGCTGCCGGCTGGGATCAGATTGTTCGAGGGAGCGTTCTTGACCGTGGCAATATTGCTGTTGTGGCCGACCGTGTCGGAGTTCTTGACGACCAGTTCCTGGCCGACCTGCACGAACGTCACGTGCGGCTCGAAACGACAGTTCTTATTGTCGAGCACAACCTTCGCGCCGGCCGCTGCCTTGGCGGCGTCGGGATTGACCTTCACGCCCTTGTCGCGAACGAAGACGACGACGTTGGCGATGCCCTTGTCGGCACCCACGACGAGTTCTTCGGCAAGAAGTTTGTGTTTGCCGCACACCTCGACGTCTTTATCGGCCTTGAGTTCAGCTGCCGTGGGAGCGGCACCACCGAACACGAACTTTCCCTGGATGGCACCCCATTCCTCAGCCCGACACGAGCCAGAAAGAGCGATGGCCTGGAGAACGATGGCCTGGAGAACGATGCCGACCGCGAGCAGGGGGCAAAAGCGTTTCATCGAAACTCTCCGGTGGGATAGGAAAAGGCGTGAGCGGGGGCTGGAGCGGGCTCTGACTCTAGTTTAGCGCAGTGGATGCTGAGGGCGAACGCACGGACGTCACGGGACCAGTTTCCCGCGGCAGCATGCCCCCCTGGGCTGGTGGCGCCACGGCGTCCGGCCGTTCGGCCGCCGCCCGAGGCATGGCCGCGGGGGCGGGTTGCCCCGGCTGGGCCGGTGGCAGTTGCTGCTGGAGAAACGCCTCGACCGACAGATTTTTCTTGGCGTAGGCGTCAAAGTGCATGAGGAGGTCGGTGAGGGCGTCGAGTTGTTGGTCACTGGTTCCAGAATACAGATCCTGACTCACCGGCTTGTCGTAGGGAATGTTGACGGGCATGCCGGTGTACGGCAGGAATCGCTTGGGATTCGCGATCCAGCCATGCACGTAGTCGGGCCGCAGCCGTTCGTGCACCGTCTGCAACTGGGGCGCGAGGGCCTTCACGCTCCCCGGCGGCGTGTAGTCACCGATGAGGTGGCACTTCACGCAGTAGTTGTTGTTGGTGACGATCTTGAGCGCGCCGTCCAGATGGCCAGGATGGGCCTTCTCGGCTTCGGCCAGGGACGACTCGTCGAGCCGCGGATCGTAGACATACGGATAATCCGCCCCGTCGACTGCGGCGAAGTAGTTCACCAGTGCCGCCGCCTTGGCGGAGTCGAAGTGGAACTTCGGCATCCGCAGCACGGCAGGCGGCCGGATCGTGTGCGGATTGAGCAGGAACTTGTGCAGCCAGGCCGACTGAACCTTTTTCCCCTCGCCCATCAGCGGTGGCGGCAGCCATCCCCAGGCATCATCCGGCTTGACGTTCGGATTCACCACCTTCTCGTCGGCAATCACCACCGGGAACAGGAGCCGGGCAAGGTCACCACCCCACGCGGGATAGTGGCGACCGGCATCGATCGCATCCTGCGGCACGACCAGGTTTTGGCTTCCGACCGCCCTCGCTTCGCCGTCGAGAAGCGCGTCGTGCCAGAGCGCGAAGGGACGGTGGACGACCGACTCCGTGTCTCCCTCCTCGATCGGAACACCATCCTCATCGACCAGCTGCGGCTTGCCCGTCTCCGGGTCAAGCACCGGCATGCCCACGAGCGTCGCCTTCCTCCGGCCTTGGCGGTCGGTGATCAGCGACGACGCCACCTGCTCGGGAGTGAAGTGCGGAGACAGGAAGGGATAATCCGCAAAGGTGCTCGGTTCACCGAGCGTCTCTGGCTTGTAACGAATATCCCAGCGGTCCATCCGCATCGTGTGGCAGCCACTGCAGTTGTACTGCTCCGCCACCACGAGGCCGTCGAGCCGCGACTTCTCACGGGGCGAGGGCTGATACACATACTGGGGCGCCGGCGGTTCGGCAACCAGCCCGAGTACAAAGGTCATCACCGCCTCGCGCTGCTTGGCATCGAACGGGAACTGCGGCATCCGGTACCGTTCGTTGTAGCTCTTGTTTTCGGCCTTCTTGTAGTCGTACGTCCGCGGCGCCCGGAGCTTCTGCCACAGGAATCCCTCCCGCTCATGGCCCAGGAGTTTCTGCAGGTAATAGCCGGTGTCGGAGTCGAGTGCCTCGGGGTCGATAGGCGCCCCATCGTGTACCGCTCCATAGGCGAGGTCAGGCGACAGCGAGTCTTCGTCGCCACCCGAGGCAGCGGGGCGGTGCCCGTCTGAGGCATGGTGGCCCACGCCATGACCGTGCCCATCACCGTGCCCAGCAGCGAGTTGGTGAGTCACGAAGTGCGATGCCTGCTCGAAGGCGATCCGCGACGGATCCTTGCGGCCCCAGTCGGCAAGCGCTGCACCGGCCGGCTTGCCGTCCTCGAACCCCGGGATGTCATGGCAGGAATAGCAGGCGAGTTTGTTGATGGTCTTCTTGCCCACGTACCGCAGCAGGGTGCGGTCGCGGTCGGCACCATCGAGCCCGACGAGCATCCGCTCGTCTCCCTGGATCGAGTCGACGTTGGCGAGCCCCTTGGCGAGCACCTGCTCGGCCCGCACGGTCGTGAATCGTTCCTTGAGATAAATCAGTGCCAGTTCGTCGAGCGCCTGCCGTTCTTCCGCCCCCAGTTCGCCGGCGGACGCCATCGGGAACGACGCCTCTCCTGAGAGCGTCTCAACCTGCCAGTCGGCTGTCGGCTTCCAATCACGACCGGAACCCATCAGGTATTCCGTTGCATCGGCCGCAGGATCGCTGATGGTGCCGTCGGCCAGCGCGACCGGCTCGAGAAGGACGTTGGGCATGATCGTCTTGGGGTGATACCGCGACGGCTCCCTCAGCCAGCTGTAGAGCCACTGTTTCCCCTGCGGCAGGGACGACGCCTTCGCCCCGATTCGCGAGAGGTTCGGGCCGTGAGTGCTCGTCGCCTCCGGAAAATCGTCGTGCTGGTGGCAGGCGAGACAGCCGCGGAGTTGCACGACCTTCCGGCCACGGGCCACATCAGCCGCAGCCGTGATCCCCTCGAACGGCGCGACGTAGTCAAACGCCGCGCTCGACTCCGTGAGGTAGTGCACCATCGAACGGATCTCGACGGGCTCGTACCGCTGCGATTCCTCGAGCTGCTTACCCTCGAGATGGCTCCAGAGCCCGAAGAATCGCGGCATCTTGGTGGACGGCCGGAACTCCTGTGGGTTTCGCATCCAGGCGTAAAGCCAGTCGAAGCCGACCTTGCTCGCGACATACCGGAGGCTCGGACCCACCTTTGGAAACGTGCCCGGGGTCTCGGGATCCTTGAGCAGGCCTGCCAGTTGATGCGACCGCGGCGACAGTTTCGCTTCACCTCCCGCCGACGCATCGCGATCGATGGCATCTCGGAGCCGGCTACGGGACTCGCGACTGTCCGGTGCGGAACGCACGTCCGACATCCAGCGGGCGAACGTGTCGCCCAGTTCCCGAGCGCCCGGATCATCCGCCAGCGCCTCGGCCACCTCGTGGAAGTTCGGCTCCACCCGCAGGTCAGGTCCGATCCGCTTGTCGGGCCCGGCCCAGCCGTTGATTTCATGACAGCCGTAGCAGCCGTACTGCCGGACCAGGTGGTAGCCCTCGACCAGCTTCGGCGCGGGCGGATCGGGAAACCGCTCACTGGGCTCGAGATCGACGACCTGGTGATGACACTTCAGGCAGCTCGACTCCTCGAACCGCTGCGGGAGCATCGGCTGGATCCAGTGGTGGTTGTTGAACCAGCCATGGTCATCGTGCCACTCATGCCCCTGCTTGGGCGTGTTCGGCGAGTGGGAGGCCCACGTAAAGTTCGTGGCGCTTCCCTGACCCTGGTGACAGATCGTGCAACCAAAGTTCTTCATCGGATGCGGGCTGCCGTCGCTCACGAAGAGATCGAGCCGCGGATGCGAGGAATACGGCTGGGGCACTCCACGACGGACCACTAGCGACAGCGGTTTGCCCCAGGCCGGGGTCTCGACGAGCGCTGCGACGGCAATCTTTCTCGCGAGGGTCTTGCCACCATCGACCTCATCGATGACGTCGCCGATCTGCAGTCCCGCGACCGCTGCCGGCGACTCAGGCACGACGACACTGATGGTCGGGTCCGCCGCGTCGAACAGTCCACGGGCCGCGAGCCGCAGCCCATACAGCTGCTCGAGCTGGTCGTTCCCGTCGCCGGAAACAGTCGTCAGCTCCGGCTTCGCGGCCGGAGTGCCGAGCTGCACGGTCATCGACTCCGACTGCGGGTAGCCAGGAACTGTCGGGGTGCCTGGCATCGACTTGTCCATCCCGCGATGGCACGTAGTGCACCGATCGAACCGGGCGACGTCGCGAAAGTTATTGTTGAGCGTGAGCTGGGGGAGCCAGATCTGGTCGACTCGAAGCGGGCTGTTGAACGCATCGAGCACGGGCAACTCGAGCAGACTCTTGCCAACATTGCCGCTCCGCTGATCGAGCGTCTTTTGCAGTTGCACCAGCTTCGCCCGATGATCGGCGACACCCTTGGCCGCCGTATCCTCGGCAGCAGTCAGCTTTTGCAGCAGCGACTCCAGCGTCTTGCGGTGCGTGTTGGCCGCCTGGAAGGTGAGGCTGGCGTCCGCGACCTCCTTTCGCTTGACGTCGGCGAGTCCCAACAGCA
>CAJBSQ010000727.1 GCA_903958265.1 uncultured Planctomycetaceae bacterium | reverse complement strand
GGAAACCCGGACCTTCGCGGTTCGTGAGCAGTTTGGCGATGCCCGGGCGCTCCGGGGCACCGGTAGCCGGATCAGCGGAGCGGTCGCGGAGCAGGAGGCGTGCGCGGGCCGCCTCGGGCAGGTCGACCTGGAGCCCTGGGGCGGAGCAAAACACGGCCGCTTCGATGCGGGGGATTTTGACCGTGGATCGGGCGGCCCGCTGGCGTTCGAGCAGGCTCTTGAGCTTCTTCGCCTTGAGATCCGCACGGAAGATCGGGTTGTCGACGGTGGTGCGGCGGCCCTCGTGCTCCCAGGTCCAGGTGCCGGCATCGCCGGAGAGCCGGCCGGGGTGGCTCTTGATCTCGACCAGGAAGAAGCCGCTGGGAGAGAAGACGAGCAGGTCGACCTCGTTGATCGAGCCGTCGAGGGCGAGAAACGTGAAGTTTGTCCAGGCCCGATAGGGCTCGTGGGATGGGAAGCGATCGCGCACAAACTCCAGCGCCTCCCGCTCATGCGGGAATTGGCTCTCGGTGATGACGGTCCAGTTGGCGGCGGCAGGCATTGCGGTTCCTTGTGGCCCCTCCTCAGAACGTATTGCCCCACAGGCTACCAGAGGGTGGTGCCGCTCGTCGTCGACCAAAGACGGGCACAGCAGCACGAGCCGCTCCCGACGGAGACGCCCCCCGCCGTCGGATCAGCCGCGTTTGCGGGTGAGCATGAACTCGTTGCCGTCGGGGTCGGCGCACATGGCAAGGTGGGGCGGCTCGCCGTTCTCGGGCTCGGGTTCCTTGGCGAGCGACCCGCCGGCAGTTGCGACCGCCCGGGCCCCGATGATCACGTCGGCCACCTGCAGGCTGATGCCGGTCCAGGTCCGCTTTCCTTCGCCGCCGGAGTGGATTCCGATCACGGCGCCGGCGATCTCGACCTCGGCGATGACCGAGTTCTGCTTGAGCAGCCGGCCGTCGAACGTGTCGCACCAGAACTTCACGGCCCGGTCCATGTCGGCGGACCAGATCACATACTTCACCCGTTCGACGTGCATGGCATTCCTCGATGGTCAGGCGGCTCGATGCCCGCGAGTGTGCGGGCGTTTCTCCAGGGCGTCAATCGGGCCGCGTCCATGATCCGCTACGGATCGCCGTGATCGGGCTTATCGGCGGACGACTTCAGTGCGACCGGCTGTCCACGGGTTCCCACTGGCGGCGCCCACGATGCAGAAGAAATGCAGCAGCAGACCCGGCAGGATCAGGGCGGCGTAGCCGAGCCCCACCGCGCAGAACCAGACGATCCCGTTGATGATCTGCCCCTTGTAGAGTTGGCCGAGCCCCGGCACGCAAAAACTCAGCACCGCCGCCACCCCCGGGCTCCACCGCCGCACGGGGGCATGGTTGATCACCGTGACGTGCTCGCCCGCACCGTAATACTCAGCCGGCACCATCCGCGGGCCCGTCGCCGACGCTCCGCCTGCCGGCCAGGCCGGCACCGGTGGCGGGGGGGAGATCGGTGGCGGAGCGGACGCCGGCGGCACCGGCACCGGCCGCTCTCGGGCCTCCTTCTCCGCCGCCAGCCGCGCGGCCTCCACGTCGAGTCTCTGCTTCTCCACCGCCAGCCGCTGCGCTTCAAGCTTCCGCTCCGCCCGCTCCTTCCACGCCTGCGCAAGATTCCCGGCCGCCTGGGCGACGAGCCGGCCCACCTCCACGTGCATTCCCGCCGCGGCCAGCGCCAGCCCGCCGAGCGTGAACGCCAGCGCCAGCGACGACGGCGCGATCACCGTGAAGGCGATTCCCAGTGCCGCCACAAATCCGCCACCGGCCGCCACGAGATGCCGCGGCGAGAGTTCGTCGAAAAAATCGCCCCCGAACGGTGACCCCGGGCCGCCCCGCGGGCTGCGATTCTTCGAGTCGTCCGCCGGATCCAGCGGCCGGATGCGCGGGATCACGCCGTCGACGGTCGAACCGAGCGACTCGACGAGCGAACTCGTGAACAGCCCCTTCACGCTCGCCGCCGGCTGCCAGTCGGGCATGCCTGGATTCCAGACGAGGTCGGCAGGCATCAGCCAGCCCTGCTCGGCCAAGGCCCGCACCTTCGCCAGCGGCACGGGACCGAAGCGTTCACCCTTTCGCGCGTAATACCAGTCGTCGCTCATAGGCCCGTCATCCTAACGCTGACTGTCGGCTCGCGACGCCAGGCTGACGAACCGCCGCAGACCGCGGGGTCAGAGGCCCACTTTCTTCCAGCCGGCCCGGACCGCCTTTTTCGTCGCCGCATCGAACCGGTCGCCGGCGATCTGGGCCGTGATCTTGGCCATGTCGGCGAACTGACTCGTCCGCGAGAGCTGCAGCATCGCCTCATACCAGATCGTGCCCGCCGTGATCCACGCCGGCCCACCGAGCGCCTCCGCCACCAGCACGAAGGCCCGGTTCGGGATTCCGGAGTTGATGTGCACCCCCCCGGAGTCGGCCGGGCCCACGTAGAGCTTGCTCATGTGGTCGGGCTGCGGGTCGGTGCCGAGCGCCGGATCGTCCCGATAGGCCGTGCCCGGATGCTCCATGTCGCGGATACCGCGACGGGTGGAGGCCGGCACGAGCACTTCCCTCCCGATCAGCCAGCTTGCCTCCGTGGCCGACTCCTGCCGCCGCCACTGCCGCACCAAGATCCCGAACACGTCGGCGAAGTGCTCGTTGAGCGCACCAGACTGGCCGCGGTAGAGCAGGTTGCTCGTGAACGACTGCACGCCGTGGGTGAGTTCGTGCCCCACCACATCCAGCGCCCGCGTGAAGCACTGGAAGACCTCCCCGTCGCCGTCGCCATAGGCCATCTGCGAGCCGTCCCAGAAGGCGTTGCTCATCGGCTGGTAGCGGTCGCGGCCGTCGGCCTCGGCCACGTGCACGCTGGCGATCAGCGACATCCCGGCGTCATCGAGCGAGTTGCGACCAAACACGTCGAGGAAGAAATCGAACGTATCGCCCGAGTAGTCGTAGGCCTCGTTGACCGCCACGTCGGCCGACTTCGCCTCCCCTTCGCTGCGGACAAGCCTGCCGGGCAGTTCGTCTTTCTTCCGGGCATCGTAGATGAGCCGCTGCTTCCGCCCCGTCGTCGAGGCGGTAACCATCATCGCCGGCATCTGCTGCGCGAACGACCGCACGGCTCGCACCGCCGCGGCCCGGGCGAGGTGCACCAGCGCCCGCTCGCGGACCCGCGGATCCTCGGACCGCGCCATGTATTCCACCATGTAGGGCGGCACGATGCACTGGATCGGATGACGGCACGCGGATCGCGTCATGGCAGCT
>CAJBSQ010000726.1 GCA_903958265.1 uncultured Planctomycetaceae bacterium | reverse complement strand
GAGCAGCCGAACGCCGACGGCGAAGCCCTCCAGAAGGCCTGGTTTGAGGATCTGCAGACCTTTGCCGAGACCTACCCAAAGGCGGCCGAGTCGGCGGAAGCCCTCCTGCAACTCGCCTTCCGGGATGAGTTTGAGGGCCGCGACAAGGAGTCGATTGAACGATACGCCGCGATCGCCGGCTCCTTTCCCGATACGCCCCAGGCCCGGAAGGCAGCCGGTGCCGTGCGCCGCCTCGACAGCGTCGGCAAGCCCATGACGCTCGCGAGCGCCACCGTGGATGGCAAGCAGGTGTCGGTCGAGAGTTTGCGGGGCGTGCCCGTGCTCGTGCACTACTGGTCGACCGACTGCGAGCCCTGCAAGGTCGACCTCGCCCAGATCCGCGAGTTGCAGGCGAAGTATGGGGCGAAGAAGTTCGCGGTGCTTGGCGTGGCGCTCGATGGCGACAAGGCGAAGCTCGTGAAGTTTCTCCAAGCCAAGCCGCTGCCGTGGCCGCAGCTGCACGAGCCTGGCGGACTCGACAGCCGGCTGGCCGAGGAGTTTGGCGTGCTCGCGCTGCCCACGATGGTGCTGATCGGAGCCGACGGCAACGTGATCGACCGCAACGTCTCGATCAACGGGCTGGAAGGCAAGCTCGACGAACTCGTCGCCGCCGTCAAGTGAGCGGCGCGGGTGACTGGGCAGGATGCGGCAGCCGCTGGACGCCTTGGCACGGCGGCCTTTAGGGTGCTACCGTCCGGCCCGTCGTGCGTGCTGGATCGAGTCTCCGCCCCCGTTGAGGTCGCTCAGATGCCCCTCCCCTGCCCCGTGCTGTTTTCCGTCGCCCTGAGCCCCGTGCTCTGCACGCTCGGAGCCGTTCAGGTGTTGTGCGTGGCGGCCGCCGGTTTCTCCCGACTCGCCGAGGGCACGCGGTTCGAGCGCGGCGGCCAGTGGCTCTGCCTGGCGGCGCTGAGCGTGCTCGGTTGCCTGTGCGGCGTGTCGATCCAGTTCGGTCCCGATTCGGCGGCGGCCTGCGCGGGCACGCTCGCTCTGATGACAATGATTGCGGTTGCCGATTTCTCGCCGCAGACGTGAAGCCGTGGTGAGAGCACTGCCGGTTGGCACCTGCGGAACGCAGACCGTAGACCGCTCCCGCCGGGTCACGCCGTCCGAGCCCCGTTGCCTGCACGGATCTTCAAGGAGTGCCGTACCAGCCGCCTTGAGCCCAGGCCACACGCCACCACTCCTGCGACCGCGGCCATGATGCCGAGGCAGGATGGCTCGGGCACGGCAATCGCTCCGCCAACCATGGCTGACTGGCGGTTGTAGTCTCCCGCGTTGAACAAGCCCGTGGCGAGCAGGTCAGCGGCGTCTAGGATGTCCACCAGACCGTCGTAGCTAAAATCGCCGTCGTGCCACGTGGCCGGGGTGCCCGTGTCGAACTTGCCGCTGGAGAGAAAGTTGGCCGCATCGAGGATGTCGATATGCCAGTCGAGATTCGTGTCGCCTGGGGCGGCGAATGCGAAACTCACCGACCCG
>CAJBSQ010000725.1 GCA_903958265.1 uncultured Planctomycetaceae bacterium | reverse complement strand
TGCTGCCCATGCTTGTGTTGTAGACGGAGTTGGGATTCGTGCCCGATGCATCTACCGCGTTCAGGAAGTCTATGTACTGCGAGTTGGTCCACTCATACTTCATGATCTGGAACGAATCAGCGACGGCACCGGCGGGATTTGGGGCCCCAGTGGTGTCGGCCGTGTTCCCCGGATCACCTACCGTCACCATGTCGATCGTGATGGCACGGGCAGGAACGCCACTCATGCACGAGACTGCAAGACTGAAAACAGCGATCAAAGAAAGCCAGACTCGCGACACCATGAGAACCTCTCCGGAAGGGGACTGGTCGAGAAAAAGCCAGTGCCCTTGTCCACATACGGAGGTGCGTCGCTGCTTTTGTGCCGAAATAACACTGCAAAGCGTGTGCCAAAACGCATGCAAAGCTCAGCTCAAGGCCGGAAGCCTTCGATGCGATAGCACGCGACCCGGGAAAAGCATGGGTTGAGCCACTGTCTGTTCCACGCGAGCCGCACCGGGCCGGCGAGCGTCTTGCACCGGGCAGGTGGAGCGATTCGCTCCACCTGTGGAAGGCGACTGGGGCGATTCGCCCCATGGGAAGTTGGCGACTGGGGCGATTCGCCCCACTACGCGGGCCGACGGACTCACCGCCCGCCACCGCTGCGCGGCCGCCCAGCGGCCTTGCGATCACGACAGCATGATAGACGAGGAGGCGCGAGCCGTTCGCCACGACGCGATGCCGAAAACGCTCAGGGAAGCTGGAGTGGGTCTCCGATGAATCTACGACGAGGCACTGGACCTACGGGAGGCGGTGCGGGCGGAATGAGGATCACGTGAAAACACCGAGGGGAGTAGGCCCGTGATGGCGACCTGCTCCCCTCGCGTTGAAATCGGATTTGTGTCGCTGCGTCAGAACAGTGCCCGCCCACCGTCGTCACGTTGCCGATTCGGCTGTTCCAGATGGCAGCACTTTCGAAGTTTGCGAAGTTGCCCGTACTGCCTGCGGAGCCAAGTCCGGTCTCAACCGCCGTCACGCCCATGTTGGATTTGCTTGCGTAGGTGTACGACCCCGACGTTCCGCTTTGCGTGATGCCGCCACGGCGGTCGCTGCCCATGTCGGCAAAACCAAAACCAGGAACCATTTCATGCCCACAGCAACGATTACATCTCACGATACAGGCCAGCACATCACGAACCGGTCCACAACCCAACCCACCAACACCCCGACAACCCAACTCGAACGCTCCGCCGCCCAACGGCTCCGCACCACGACGGCCGCCGTGAAACTCTCCTTCACGTGGCTCGGTGTCCGAAAGACCCTGGCCCCGGAGCAGCGAACGACAGCAGCACGAGCGTTTCATGCCGACCGTGAACTCCTTTCGGCCTCCAAACTCATCCTCGACACCAAGAACCCCGCCTACCGTGCCGTGGATGCTGGGGGTGATGTTCGGTGTGTGTATGGCGAAGAGTTGGACCTGCGGGAACTCGGGAAGTTGCGGATCACCCGGGCGAGCCACGTGGAGCCAAATAGGGACGGCTTCTGGTGGGCTGATATGGGGCCTGTTGATGGACCGGTGTTGGGGCCGTTGAGGAATCGGTCGGAGGCGGCGGTGTAGCTGCTCGTGCCCATAAAGTTCAGCGTGCCACCGCCCTGCTTCGTGACGGCGCCCGTGCCGCTGACGATGCCCGAGTAGGTCGAGGCATCGGACCGATTGAAGATGAGCGTGCCGTTGTTCGTGAGCGTCGATACGCTGAGCACGCCGCCCGCTCCCCCGGTACCGATCTGGAGCGTGCCGCCAGAATTCAGATTGATGGTGCCGTGGGTGCCCCGCGAGAGTGTGCCTGATACCGACACAAGGCCGCCAGTCATCGTGAGCGTGCCGGTGCCACTACGGCCGACGGTGAGATTGCCACTGTTGGCCCACGTGCCGCTCGAGACTGCCGCTATTGGCCCACGTGCCGCCCGACACGTGGGCCGTGCCGACGCTGCCGGCGTTGAAGCCGAGATAGCCGATCGTGTTGGTCGCGTATCCGCCAGCGATCACGTGAAGGGTGGCGGTCCCGGTTGTAGCGACGTAGAGATTGCTGCCGAAATTCGTACCCGTACTGACCGTCGTCGTGCCGCTGTTGAGGGCCGTGTCAGCACTAGCGGGTGAAGCCAGCAGGCACGCCCACAGGCAGGCGGCCACGGCACACGGCAACGAAACTCGAAAAGATACGCGACGCATCTGGAGCCTCTCGGCGTTGACAGCGACAGGAAAATCAGTGCCCTTATTCACGCACGGCGGGTGCGTACCGCGGGTTGAAGGTGATTAGGGTACCGGCTGGGGTGTGGTGCCAAGTGGATCACGAGTTGTCACGCCGGTTATCGCGGCAACCATGCGACCAGCAAGAGCATGGAACTCTGGGGACACCGACTGGACAACAAGGCTCTGCCCAATCGCCCCGACAGTGGCGGCCGGGTCACCCGCCTCACCGAGCGATTCGTTACACAGTTTCACGAGTTTCTCAGACAGCGCCTTCAGCGTCGAGACGTCGGCTATGTGGTACGCCCGAAAAACAGGAGTAGCAGCCCGCGGGCTACTTGAATCACCAAACTCCGCAAGGGCTTGCTGGTGAAGTCCCCGAAATAAACCCTCAACTTCCCAGTGGCATTCCTGCGTTTGCGATACGACGAGCGTGGTCTCGCCACTCTCTCCAATTGGCCTCACCGATCCGTATCCGCCCACGCTGTCCCACGTCTCCGGGCGGACGGTCGAAGTAATCAGATCGATGAGTGCTTGTACGTCTGGCCGAGCTTGGGCCGCGATACCCCAAGGAAGCGGATAGAGACGAACCGTGGGGTTCATGCTTTCAACCTCTTTGGTGGTGATCTGCAGCACTTCGTTCTCGACTCGGTAGGTCAGGTCAATGGTGTCGAGCAGCAACCGCAGGGCCGAGCGCAGCGAAATGCCCGAGATGTGTTGCGTGATCGGCGTGTCGAGGTCGACGCCCGCATCCTCAAGCGCTTTTTGGTCGAGTTCTACCGGGATGCTGTGCGCCTCGCGAAGCTTGGCGATGACATCGCGGAGGGGCACCTCGTTGAACTCGAACCGCGAGCCCGGTTTGTCGAGCGCCGCCTCAATGGCGGCCGCGGCATCGCCGGCCGAAGCGGAAGCCGGAGAGGAGCGCGACCGATACACCCGTGTAAAAGCCGTCATGCTGACCTGCGGATAGGTCGTGATCTCAGCCGGCTGGACAGGCGATGAAGCCGTCGCTGACTGGCTTTGCGACGCCGTATCAGGGGTGGCGGCACCAGCATTAACGACCTGCTGACCCTCGGCGTGGACCGTGACGCACGCCCACGGGGTCGTGAATGCTAGAAGCCAAGCCGTGACCAGAAAGACGGGGCGGGTGACGATACGGCGACTCATGTAGAACTCCTCGCGAAGACCAATAACCGGTAATCGACCGCAGCCCCCAACCACCAATCTTAGACTACCTCGATTTCGATCGATTCTCAACCGAGGAGGGGTGATGCCCCCAGTTTCTACGACGCCGGAAGGCCGAGGTGTTCATGGCCGCGACGTGTTCACTCGGGATGCCCGAGTCTGCGCCGCCATCGAGGCTCAAGACTGGCGCTTTGAGTTCTGCCACGAGGTCGACAGGGTTTGCCGGGTGCAGGTCGTCTTTTGGTGAATCCAGCCGGCCGTACCATGCGAGCCATCACCGGCACCGTGAAAGTAAAGCCCACGTCACCAACGCTGCTACCCCAACGCCTTCGCGATCAAGAAAGCCGCAGAAGCCGCCAGCCCACCCACGACCACCGTCTGAATGGCGCTGCGGGCTGGTTTGCCGGTCGTAAACATGCCCTTGATGTACCCGAACACGAGCAAAGCCAAGAGCGTGACCAGCACAGACGCGAGCAGGGCTGATTGGACCGAGCCAAAGAAGAAATACGGCGCGAGTGGAATCAAGCCGCCCGCGATGTACGCCAGCGAGATGGTCAATGCACTCCGGCCAGCACGCTTGGGGTCTGGTTCTTCGAGGCCCAGTTCGAATCGCATCATGAAGTCCACCCAGCGTTTCTTGTCAGCCTTGATGGACTTCGCAACACGAGCGGCGTCGGCTTCGTTCAGGCCATACGACCGCAGGATGTCATGAACCTCGGCGGTTTCCCTGTGCGGGACTTCGGAAACTTCACGCTCTTCACGGGCACGCTCTGACGCGAAATGCTCGATGTCGGTCCGGCCGGCCATGTAGC
>CAJBSQ010000724.1 GCA_903958265.1 uncultured Planctomycetaceae bacterium | reverse complement strand
TCGACCGCCGGCTTCGGCTCGTCGTCGTGTCGGGGCCAGGTGCTGCCAAAACTGCCCCCCACCTTCGTCGCTCCGAGCACCCCCTTGTAGCTGGTCACGGTGGTCTGCGCGCCCGTCATGTTGACGACGAACTGGTCGGTACGAGGCTGGAGAGCATCCGGATCCGTCGGGCAGGCCAGCATCGAGAGCGGCGTGTTGAGCAGGGTCTGGACGAGCTTCAGGCCGCGGTTGTCGTAGAGATTCCCCTTGGCGGATGCCGCAAGCTGGTTGAAGAGCCCCGTCTGCTCCATGAAGGGCAGCGTCTCGAGGATCCAGCCGCGACCGGTGCAGCCACTTCCCTGCTTGTCACAGGTATTCGCGGCCCCACCCTCACCCCACTGCGACACGCCATACGGAAACCGCTTCTTGGCATCGTGATACGTCAGCACCGCCAGCGATAGCTGCTTGAGCTTGTTACTGCACGAAGAGCGGCGGGCAGCCTCGCGGGCCGTCTGCACCGCGGGGAGCAGAAGCCCGATCAGTGTGGCGATGATCGCGATCACCACCAGCAGTTCCACGAGCGTGAAGCCGCGGCTGCGTTGTCCGCGGTCTCGGCCTGGCGCCGCCCCAGCCCCTCGATTACCGCCCGGATCAAGACTCATGGCAGGTCCCTGACGGCCCCATCGGTGCGACGTTCCACGCCCTCCACCGGAAGACTATCGCCCCACGGGCAGCGACCGTCAAGCGGAGCACGCCGCCGGATGCCGCGTCGGCCTAGGAGTGCCATGCCGGCCAGCAGCCCCGCACCCAGCGTGGCCGGAAGACCTGGCTCCGGCACCGCCGCCACCGGTACCGCGGAGGCACGTGCCGCCCGGTAGTCTCCCTGGTCGAAAAACCCCGCCGTGAACAGATCCGCCACGTCGAGCGCGTCGTACACGCCGTCGTAGTTGAAGTCTCCCTCGCCCCACGTGGCCGCCGCCCCCGTGTTGTACGCCGACGACGAGATCAACGTGCTCAGGTCGAGGATGTCGACCACGCCGTCCATCGTGGCGTCGCCAGCGACGGCGTATCCGACGAGGAGCGATCCATTGGGCTGTTCCGCCCAACCGAGAGTTCGCGGCGTGCCGAGGGCCACGTCACTGGAAACCGCCAGCGAGCGGATGCCACGCGTGCCGTTCCAACTGCCGTCTCCGCGGCCATCGAGGAGGGCGGCGAGGAGGTCACTCGGTGCCATGCCGCCAGGAGCAATCGACATCCCCCCTCGGCCCACGTCCACGACGCCCGCCGCGATATCCAGCTCCGGAAGAGACACACTCAGCCCATCGGCGATCTCCAAGCGGCCTCCGGCCACCGTCGTCGGGCTCGCCGCGAGGGCCGCGGAGTGCTCGAGGCGGAGCGTTCCCGCCTGAACGAAGGTCGGGCCGCCGTGCGTGTTGGCGGCCGTCATCACCGTCGATCCCGAGCCGAGCTGCGTCACGCTGCCCGCCCCGGTGATGGGCGTGGCGATCACCAGCTGATTGTTTCGATTGAAGGCCACGACCCCGCCAGCATCGACCCGGATGGCCCCGTCGACGCTGCCCGTCGCCCCGCCGTTGCCGATGGCAAAGGTTCCACTCTCCACGACGGTGGTCCCGCCATAGTTCCCCGAGCCCGTCAGCGTGAGCCGGCCCGGGCCGGTCTTGAGAAGGCCGCTCGAACCCGTGATCCTCGTGGCGATCAGGGCATGGGAACCGTCGGCCACGGCCACCTCGCGGGCAGCGGTGCCGGTGCCGCCGAGCACGATCGTGCCCCCGGTGCCTGTGACCGTGGCCAATCCCGTCGAGCGGAAGTCGAGGCCGCCCGTCGTGAGCACGCTGCCTGAAACCGTCACCACCACGCCAAGGCCACCAAACACCGGTCTGGCACCGGGCACCAGCGGCATGGCCAGCGACGCGTCGGTCACCGCCCCGCGCCAGGCGAGGCCCGCCGTCGTCCAGGTGCCCGAGCCGCCGGCCACGCCGTCGTTACCCGTCCAGGAGAGGGTCGTCGGCACCCCGGCCGTCGGCGCGACGCCGAACTGCTGCTGGAGCATCTGCACGTCGCCGTCGTCGATCACGCCGTCGGCGTCCAGATCGTACGTCCAGGTGTCGGCACCGGCCGGCATGGCGACGGAGGCGCGGAGCACGCCCAGGTCGGTCTCGTTGAGGGCCGCATCGTTGACGAAGTTTACGCGGCGAAACTTCACGCCCGTGAGGGCCGAGGCCGCCGCCGCGTTGGCCGTGCCGGTGAGCAGACCCTCGAGCTGCAGCAGGTCGCGGGTGTCGACGAGGCCGTCGCCGGTGACGTCGGCCGCGGCGTTGAACTCCGCGTTCTTCGAGAACAGGATTCGCTCGAAGCCGTAGCTCGTGCCCGTAATATCTCCGGCATTGCGGACGCTGTCGAAGTTAAGGTCTCCGAAGCCGGCGCCGCGGCCGCTCGCCGGCGTGCGGCCGGTGAGCCGCTGGATGTTGTAGGTGCCGGTGAGCTCCCGGGTGACCACGGTGTAGGTGTTGTTGCCGTTGGGCACGCCGAAAAAGCCGGTCTTGAAGATGTCGCGATCGATCTTGTCGGTCGTGCCCTGATTGGCGTTGACCCAGGCCAGGATCGTGGCGTCGCTCACCGAGGCGGCGACGTTCTGGAAGATGTTGACCCGGTCGGCGGTGCCGTCGGTGGACTTGATCCAGACGTCGTTGTTGCCCACGCCGCCCGAGAACGGCTTG
>CAJBSQ010000723.1 GCA_903958265.1 uncultured Planctomycetaceae bacterium | reverse complement strand
GTCCTGCTCGCGGACGTATCTGGCGATCCCGCCGATGATCAGCCTGTCATACGGCCGGGCCGCATCGAGGATCACGGCGATGAGCGGGACGTCGGACATGCAGCACCGGCAGGAAGAGGATCATCCGGCGAGGAGGTGCTCGAGCACGAGCCGCTCCAACGCCTCGTAGTCGCGATTGGCGATGCACTCATTGGCCGTGCGCTCAGGGAACGACCGCACCTTTGCGACAAGCATCTGGAAGATTCGCTTGCTCGTAGCGAGGTGCGCGGTGGCGGCCCCTGCCCGCTGGGTCCGCTGTGCCTTGACGTCGAATCCCACGAAGCCGCCCAGATCGGCGTAGCCGGCCGCCTCCAAGACTCGCACCTGATCGAACGCCCCCCGGAGGTTCGCGGCCCCGAACACCTTGTCTTGATCGAACTTCAGCCCGTTCTGGTCATTGAGATGCACGCTCCAGAGCTTGCCCGCCGCGAGGGCGAAGCCCATTTCATCGGAGGGATCGAGCCCCGCGAGGATCGCGTGGGCCGACTCGATGAGCACCCCGACCCGCGCCGGATCCGACGACCTGGCCCCAAGCGCCAGCGCGTGGCCGATCGTGGGCACGAAGGCGTGATCGACCGGCTCATTCGGCTTCGGCTCGATCGCGATCCGCACGTTCGGCGCCACCGCCAGCATGGCGTCGATCGCCTCCAGCATCTGCCGTGCAGCCTCGATCGGGTTTTTGCTTTCCCGGACGGCGGTGCCCTCCCGCGCCGGCCACATCACGATCAGATCGCAGCCGACCGCAAGGGCGACGTCGACGGCCCGCTTGGAACGCTCGATGGCCCACGTTCGGGCCTTGGGGCAGTTGCTCGTGTAGCCGCCGTCGATGCCGTGGGCATGCTCCCAGAGCCGAGGTGCCACGAACTCAGCCACCAGCCCGTGATCGTCCAGCCGCTTCCGCAGCTCCGCGGCCTCGCGGACGACCGCGGCCGGCGGGAGGTTTTCGAGGTTCGGCACCGCGTCGTCATCGTGGAGCTGAATCCCGGAGAAGCCGAGGTCGACGGCCGCCGTGAGCACGTCGTCGAACGAGACCGGCGGCCGCACCGGCGGTCCAAACGGGTCGGCCCCGGGATGAATGTTCCAGGGTCCGAGCGAAAAGCGATAGTCGGCGGGCATGACTCACCTTGGCGGTGTCGGCGTGGCACTCGAATCAGCCTGGAGAATACCGCTTCCGATGTGCGTAAAATCATCAAGATTGTACGCTTTTTTCAGGCTGGTGCGGGCAAATCGCCGCCGCTCGACTACGATCGGGATAATGAGTGATCCAGCCATAACCGTCTCGAAGTCGCTCGACGCGAAGGTCAACCGCCTGGTGGCCGACCCGGGCTGCCGCGACTTCATCCTGGCCGACGCCAAGGACGCCGACATGGCGTTTGGCCTCGCGGCTCCAGGGCTCGCCGCCGGTGGCGATCGCCTGCACGGACCGTTCCGCACGCTGGACGAGTTCCGGGGCCACATTCGCGAGATCGTGGCCCAGGGCCTCGTGGATGTGATGCTCATGAGCGCGAGCACGAGCGAAGTGCTGGCGATCGACGAGGGGCTGTTTGCGGAGTCGACGGTCACGCCGGCGGTGCGGATGAACGACACCACCGACATCTGGCTCGCGGCCGGTGCGGGCACCTACCCTCGCCAGCCCGCGCTGCCATTCGCGACCACCACCATTTCAGAGGCCCAGTGGGGCCGGCTCGTCCCGCCGCGGTCCGGCCGGCCGGCCGTGGACCTGGGGCTGTTCTCGGTCACGCTCAATGGCGATGCGGCGGCCGACCGGGAGATGCTCACGGCCTACCGTCGCTTTCGCCACGAGGCCGAGGAGGCCGGGTTTCGGCACTTCCTCGAGGTGTTCTTCCCCAACGTGCTCGCCCAGGGAGGCAGTGCGGCGCCGCTGGGGGTGGCCCGGTTCGTGGCCGACCACGTGGTGCGGGCCCTCGCAGGCGTGCCCAGGGCGGGGCGGCCCGTGTTTCTCAAGATCCCCTACCTCGGCCCCGAGATCACCGAGCAGCTCGCCTCGTACGACCGTTCGCTGATCGTGGGCATCCTTGGCGGCGCGGCGGGCACGACGCACGATGCCTTCTCGCTGGTGGCCGAGTCGAAGCGGCACGGCGCCCGCGTCGCCCTGTTTGGTCGCAAGATCAACGTCGCCGAGCATCAGCTTGAGTTCATCCGTTTCCTGCGGGCAGTGGCCGACGAGGAGATCACTGCCGCGGAGGCGGTGCGGGCCTACCACGCCGCCCTCGCCACCCTCGGCCTGCGGCCGCACCGCCCCCTCGATGATGACCTCGCGATCACCCACACTGCCGCCGCGTACGGTGGCTGACAGTCCCTCCGCAAGCAGAGAACCAGCCAT
>CAJBSQ010000722.1 GCA_903958265.1 uncultured Planctomycetaceae bacterium | reverse complement strand
GGCCTCGTGGTGCCCATGGCGGTTGAGTATCCCTTTTGGAACGAGCGGCTGCCGGAGGCGCTCGTCGCCTTCGGCCCGGCGATTCCGATCGCCGGTGCCGCCCATGCCGCGACCGACGAGGCCTGGACCGCGGTGCTCGAGGCCGCCCTGGAGGCAGCGCAGGATCGTCTCGCCGAGGCCGCCATGAGCCGGGATCCCGCCAGGTTTACCACGCTGATCTCGGGTCGCGTCGGGGTAGGCTTCGCCTACGACACCGTTCGGCGGGCGCGGGCCTGGCTGCGGGGCGAGCGTTTTGATGCGTCGCATGGCGGCGTGGCCTCCGGAGCCCCGCGATGACTCCGGCCTGGATCGCCGCGCTCACGCTGGTGGGGTTCACGCTTGCCGCGCTGCCCGTCGCGGTCACCCTGGCCAACCTGCGGGCCTTTCGGCCGGCCCCGTGGCCGCCCGCGGGGGGCGGCCCGCCACGGGTCTCGGTGCTCGTGCCGGCGCGGAACGAAGAGGGGGCGATCGGCCGGCTCTGCCGCGATGTGCTCGCGAGCGAGGGCGTGGATCTCGAACTGGTCATCCTCGACGACTCGAGCGACGATCGCACGGCTGAGATCGTGGCGGGGATCGTCGCGGTGGATCCACGGGTGCGGCTCGTGCCGGGCAAACCCTTGCCGGCGGGGTGGTGCGGGAAGCAGCATGCCTGCTGGCAACTCGCCCGCGCGGCAGGCCACGACACGCTCGTGTTTCTCGATGTCGATGTGGAGCCCAGGCCCGACGCCGTCGCGCGGACGGTGGCCTTTCTCGATGCGTCGAAGGCGGCACTCGTCAGCGGATTTCCGCGGCAGGCCACCGCGTGCTTTCTCGACTGGCTGCTCCTGCCCCTGATCCACTTCATCCTGCTTGGCTTCCTGCCCGTCGCGCGGAGCCGACAAGACGCTTCCCCCGGCATGGCGGCCGGCTGCGGGCAGCTGTTTGCCACGCGGCGGGCCGACTACGAGAGGGCAGGGGGGCATGAGGCGATCCGGGCCTCGCTTCACGATGGGGTGAAACTGCCGCGGGCCTACCGCCGCGCCGGGCTCCGCACCGACATCTTCGACGCCACCGACCTCGCCTCCTGTCGGATGTACGCCCGCAACGCCGAGGTGTGGCGCGGGCTTTCGAAGAACGCCACGGAGGGGATCGGCGCGCCGGCCACGATCGTGCCCTTCACCCTGCTGCTCGCAGGGGGGCAGATCCTGCCGTTCGTGCTGGTTGCCTGGGGGCTCGCCACCGGCTGGCGGGGCTGGCCGGGGTGGGCGCTGCCCGTGGCGATCGCCGCCGCCATCCTGGCCCTGCTGCCGCGTCTGGTCGAGGCCGTGCGATTCCGGCAGAGCCTGCTCAGCGCGGTCGCCCAGCCGCTCGCCGTCGCCGTGTTCCTCGCCATTCAATGGACCGCGATCGTGCGGAAGGCGTTGGGGATGCAGACCAGCTGGCGTGGCCGTCCGCTCGCGCCGCAGTGACGCTCAGCCTCGGCCGGCCAGGCCGCGGGCGCGGGTGACCTTCTCGATCGCCTCTTCGACCGTGTCGGCGACGGCCGTGAGGTGTCCCATCTTGCGGCCTGGTCGCGGCTCGTTCTTGCCATAGAGGTGCAGGGTCACACCGGGCACGCCGAGGGCGGCGGCCCAGTCGGGCTCGCGGCCGGCTGCTCGCCCGGAGGGCGGCCAGCAGTCGCCCAACAGGTTGGCCATCGCGGCGGGCGACCGCTGTCGCGTCGACCCGAGCGGCAGGCCGCAGACCGCGCGAACCTGCTGCTCGAACTGGCTCGTGTCGCAGGCCTCGATCGTGAGGTGGCCTGAGTTGTGGGTTCGGGGGGCGATCTCGTTGACGAGCACGCGACCGTTCTTCGTGACGAAGAACTCGACGCAGGCCACGCCCACGACGCCGAGTGCGGTGAGGATCCGCTCCGCGGTGGCCGTGGCCTCCTGCAGCACGGGGTCGGGTAGGGCGGCGGGCACGCTGGCAACGTCGAGGATGTGCCGGGCGTGGGTGTTTCGCGACGGGGCAAACGGGGCAATCACGCCGTCGAGCCCGCGGGCCGCCACCACGGAGATTTCGCAGTCGAAGTCGATCCAGCCCTCGAGCACCAGTTCCTGCGGGCCGGTCGGGTGAGCGCCGAGCGTCGCCCAGGCGGCGTCGATCTCATCCTCCGCCGTGAGTCTGATCTGGCCCTTGCCGTCGTAGCCGAAGGCGGCGGTCTTGAGCACGGCCGGCAGACCGAGGGCGGCGACAGCCGCCCGCAGCCCGTCGAGCGACCGCACGACGCGATGCGGAGCGCAGGCAAAACCCTCCCGGACGAGGAAGGCCTTCTCGCGCCCGCGGTCCTGGGTCGTGAACAGCACCTCGGGGCAGGGGCGGACCGGCACCACCGCGGCGAGCGCCCGCCCTGCCACGATCGGAATGTTCTCGAACTCGAAGGTGACCACGTCGAGCCCCGTGGCGGCCCGAGACAGGAATGCAGCGTCGGTGTAGTCGCCGACGTGGAGCCGGTCGCAGTGGATCGCCGCGGGACAGTCGGCGACGTCGGAGATCGCCTCGACGCGGTAGCCCATCCGCCGGGCGGCGGCGGCGAACATCGCCCCGAGTTGCCCGCCGCCGAGGATACCGAGCGTGCTGCCGGGCAGGATCGGGTTGGTCTGGGCGGGGGCCACAGGTCACCGCTCCGACGGTCGTTCGGACCAGGCCGTCGAGCCGCCGTTGAGATCTTCGTGGAGCACCCGGGAGGTCTGCTCGGTCCGATAGGCGATGAGCTTGTCGCGGAGGCCAGCGTCTTCGAGTGCCAGGATCGCGATCGCCAGCAGCGCCGCGTTGGCGGCGCCGGCGGGGCCGATCGCCAGCGTTCCCACCGGCACACCGGCGGGCATCTGCACGATCGAGAGCAGCGAATCGATGCCACGGAGCATCGACGACTCGACGGGCACCCCGAGAACGGGCAGGTGCGTCTGCGCCGCGAGCATGCCGGGCAGGTGGGCCGCACCCCCCGCGCCGGCAATGATCACCTTCAGGCCGCGATCCGCCGCCGTGGCGGCGTACTCGGCGAGTTTGGCCGGCGTGCGGTGGGCCGAGACGACCTCGCAGGCATGGGGCACCCCGAACTGGTCGAGGATCGTCGCTGCCCGCTGAAGCGTGGGCCAATCGGAGCGACTGCCCATCGCAATGCCGACGACGGGAGAGGGTGAGGGGGGCACGGGCGGGGGTCTCGCTGGGGGCCCGCCTGAGCGGCGGCACGGTGGTCATCTTGCTCCGGCCGCTGCGGCGTTGCAAGGTAGTCGGCATGCTTCGCCCGCTTCCCGACATCCTCCGGATCGACTGGCCGCCGACGGCCGCGGAGCCTCCCCGCACCGCCGAGGATGCGGTCGCCCGCGCGGTGGAGGTGCTGCGGCAGGGCGGGCTCGTCGCGATCCCGACCGAGACGGTCTACGGGCTCGCCGCCAACGCGCTCGACGAGGAGGCCGTGGCGGGCATCTTCCGCGCGAAGGGGCGGCCCGCGTCAAACCCGTTGATCGTTCACGTGGCCGACATCGCGATGGCCCGGTCGCTCGCGGGGGCCTGGCCGGCGACAGCCGATGCGGTTGCGACACGGTTCTGGCCCGGGCCTGTGACCGTCGTCGTGCCCCGCGGTCCGCGGGTTCCCGACATCGTCACGGCGGGTGGTTCAACGGTGGCCCTGCGGTGCCCAGACCATCCGCTCGCGCGGCGGCTGATCGCCGAGGCCGGCATGCCGCTGGCTGCCCCGAGCGCCAACCGCTCCGAGGCCGTGTCGCCGACGACTGCCCACCATGTGCTCGCAGGGCTCGGCAACCGCATCGACCTGATCCTCGACGGGGGGCCGTGTCGTCGCGGGATCGAGTCGACGGTGGTCGACTGCACCGTCTCGCCCCCGCGGATTCTCCGGCCGGGACCGCTCTCCCGCGACGACCTCGAGGCGGCCGTGGGCGGACCCGTCGAATGGCCTGCGGCGGCGGCCGGCGACTCCGGCGAACCCGTACGGTCGCCGGGGCGGCAGGCCCGCCATTACGCGCCGAAGACGCCGCTCGAGATGCCGGTTGAGCCCGCCCGACGCGTGGCCCAGCTCGTGGCAGAAGGTCGCCGCATCGGCTGGCTCACGTCGAGAACCGACGATCCGCAGGTTCGCTCGCTCGCCGGTTCGCGAAACCTCATGATCGTGCCGATGCCCGAATCGCCGGACGAGTTCGCCTGCCGGATCTACGCCATGCTTCACGGGCTTGATCAGCGTGGGCTCGATCGAATCGTGGTCGATCCGCCCCCCGACACCGAGCCGTGGCGGGCCGTCCGCGATCGGCTCGCCCGTGCGGCACGCGTTCCTGAGTAGGCGCAGGGTGCCTTCCACGCCCCCGATGTCTCGTGGCGGGGCATCCCGCAGGTGTGAAGCCTGCGGCCGCGGCGGAGGCGACGTTATCCGCCACCGTCAGGCCGCTGCGGGGGCCAGAATCTCCCGGAGTGCTCCGGCGATCTCGGGAAACTGGAACACGAATCCCGTGTCGATGGCCACCTTGGGGATCACCCGCTGTGAGGCGAACAGCACCTGCGCAAACTCGCCGAACAGAAGTCGCAGCCCGATGTAGGGCGCGGGCATGAAGGCGGGCCGATGCAACTGGCGACCCAGCGCCTTGGTGAACTCGCTGTTCCGAACCGGATTCGGCGCCACCGCGTTCATGGGCCCGCGAATCGAAGTCGTGTCGGCCGCGTGCAGGTAGAGCCTCGCGAGATCGGTGACATGCACCCAGGGCATCCACTGCCGACCGCTGCCCAGCGGCCCGCCGGCTCCCAGCTTGAAGGGCGTGAGCATCTTGCCCAGCGCCCCGCCACCAGCGCCGAGCACGATGCCCGTGCGAGCCGTGACCACGCGGACGCCGAGGGCATCAGCGGCGTGGGCTTCGTTCTCCCAGGCCACGCAGACATCGCCCAGGAAATCGTGCGCCGGCCGGGCCGACTCGGTCAGTTCCTCGTCGCCACGATCGCCGTAATATCCGACCGCTGATGCCGAGACGAACACACTCGGCTTCTGCTCGGCCTGGGCCATACCCTGCACGAGGTGCCGCGTGCCGATCACGCGACTGTCCCGGATGCGGGCCTTCTGCGCGGCGGTCCAGCGGCCCTCGGCCACCGACTCGCCGGCGAGGTGAAACACCGCGTCGACCCCGGCGAAGGCCTCCGTGGGGGGCGGGCCTTCCAGCGGATCCCAGCGGACGATGCGGCCCGCGAGATGGCCGATCGACCGGCGGGCCCGGTCGGGATCCCGCGACAGCACCGTCGGGCGGTCGAGCATCCGCAGGAGCCGCGGGCCGACGAATCCCGTGCCGCCAGTCACCAAGGCCGTCATGTGGAATCTCCCAGATGTGGATGCGGGCCAGGGAAGGCACTCGAGCCCTGCCTATGCCAAACCGTGGCGGAAGTATAGACAGATGGTCCCCTTCCGTCGCCCACCGTAGACCAGCCGTTGATCACGTTTCCCCTTCCACCGCGCAGCAGCCTTCGCCGCGACCTACTCGTATCGACCGTCGATGCGATGGCGTTCAGCGTGATGGTGGGCTGCGGGGAGACCTACTTCGCCGCCTTCGCCCTGGCCCTCGGCTTCGGTCCGGTCGCCTCCGGGATGGTGGCCACGCTGCCGGTGCTCGTGGGGGCCGTGATCCAACTCGCGGCGCCGCTCGCGGTGGAGCGGGTGGGGAGCAATCGGCGGTGGGTCATCGCCTGCACGATCGTGCAGGCGCTGTGTTTCGTGCCGCTGGTCTGGTGGGCGATCCGCGGCCATGCCGAGCTCTGGGAACTGTTTGCGGCCGCCGCCGCCTACTGGTCGGCCGGGATGGCATCGGCTCCGGCCTGGACGGCCTGGATGGCCACGCTGGTCCCCGATCAGATTCGCACGCCGTACTTCGCCAACCGCAATCGGCTCGGGCAGTTCGGCGTGTTTCTGGGGTTCGTCGTCAGCGGCCTGCTGCTCCAGTGGGGCGAACAGCGTGAGGCGCTGCTGCCGGCGTTCGCGGCAGTGTTCGTCGTGGCCGGGCTGTCACGACTGGTGTCGACCCTGTGCCTCTGGGCCTGCCGCGAGCCGCGGCCCCCTGGTCGTGATGGTGGCGAGGCTGTCCGGCTGCCGCTCACGAAGCGGATCATCGCCGCCATGGTTCGGATGTCGCGGCGGCCGTCGGGCTCGCTGGTCACCTACCTCTGCTGCTTCGTATTCGGCGCCCAGTTCGCCGCCCCCTACTTCACCCCATTTATGCTGCGGGAACTCGGCTTCTCCTACCACGCCTTCATGCTCGTGTTTGGCACGAGCTTCCTGGCGAAGGCGCTGCTCTTGCCCGCGATTGGCCGGTTGGCGTCGCGGATTGGGTCGCTGCGGCTGCTCTGGCTGGCGAGCCTCGCGATCGTGCCGCTGGCCCTCCTCTGGCTGCCTTCAGGACACGTCGCCTACCTGGCCGGCGTGCAGGTTGTGGCGGGAGCCTGCTGGGCGGCCTACGAACTTGCCGTCATGCTGCTCTTTTTCGAGGCCGTGAACGCACGCGAGCGGAGCGGCGTGGTCACCGTCTACAACCTGGGCATCGCCGTGGCGACCGTCGCGGGAGCCGCCTGCGGCGGCCTGCTGCTGCGGGCGCTCGGCGAGACGTGGGAGGCCTACGTGACGGTGTTTGTCGTGTCGTGCATCGCCCGCCTCGCGGCGATCCCGATCCTCTACCGCGTGCGAAACACGGCCTGACGTCGCG
>CAJBSQ010000721.1 GCA_903958265.1 uncultured Planctomycetaceae bacterium | reverse complement strand
TGTCGCCAATTCGTATACTGTACAGGTGTTCATTTTTTAACATGGCCCTGAGTTTGCGTGACGGAGAAACGGCGATGGTGACGCTCGGATTGGCTGGCATCGGCCCGGAGGACGTGATGGCCGCAGTGGGCGGCGGAGTGGTCAACGGCGGCAGGTTGCTGGCCCGCGAGAATGGCCGCACGGTCGTGTCGAGCGGCTTTCGAAGGCTCGATGCCCTGCTCCCGGCCGGCGGCGTGCGTCGCGGCAGCCTGATCGAATGGTTCGCGGGCGACGGGCCGGTCGGAAACGGGATGGCAGGCGGCGGCGGCGCGGCAACCCTCGCATTCGCGATCGCCTGCCGGTTGGCCGGGGCGAGCATGCGGGAGGGCGATGCCGGGCCACGAACGATCGTGGTGGTGGATCGTGCGGGCTGGTTTCATCCGCCGGCCGTACTGCCGTGGCTGACAGACCGGCGGCGGCTCGTAGTGGCCCGCCCCTCGCGCGACGCCGATGAAATCTGGACGATCGACCAGGCGCTCCGCTGCCCCGGCGTAGCGGCCGTGCTCGCCTGGCCGCGCGGGACCGTCGCCGGGCGGCGCGGCGGCGAACCGCGGTCGTCGCACGGGAGGCAGCAGTGGACCACCGCCATGCGCCGCTGGCAGTTGGCGGCGGCTTCGAGCGGTGCCGTCGGCCTGCTCGTGCGGCCCGATGCGGTCCGTCGCGAGCCGTCGTGGGCGGAGGCACGGCTCACCATTTCGCCGCAGGCTTCGGGTCGATCGGGGGGCAGGCTTCTCGAGCGTTGCCTGAGGGTGGCCGTGGCCGGAGGGGCCTGGTCGGCAGCCGATCCCGAACTGGAGCGGTCGGCCGAGATCGTGATCGATCTGGCGAGAGGCGTCGAAGGGATGGCGCGCTCCGCGGAGGTGCCCGAGCAGGCTCCGATCCGCAGGAACGATGCTCGCAGGCCCGGGCCGCCGCACGGGCAGGGCGCCGAGCCGCGATCCTTCACACCATCCTTCACGCCATCCTTTATCAGGGCGGGGGTTGCATGTCGCGCTTCATGACGATCTGGCTGCCGCGGTGGCCCGTGCAGCGTCGGCTGCTCGACCGTCCTGAACTCCGCAAGGTGCCGGTGTTCGTCTGCCGCCGTGAGCGCCGCGGCGCGATGACGGTGGTGTCGTGGGCCTGGGCGGAGCCGCCACGAGTAGCCGGGCAGGCGACGGGAGCACGGGGCGGTTCGCGGGCGATCATTCCGCCGGGCATGTCGCTGGCGGAGGCGATGGCCGTACTGGCGGCCGCGCATGGATCGCGGGCCTGCCACATCGCCGAGGTCGAGCCCGACGATCCCGCCGCCGATCGTGCGGCGATCGAGCAGGTGGCCCGCTGGTGCCGGCGGTTTTCGCCGACGGTCGGCATCGAGGCCGTGGCGGGCACAGCTGCCGGAGCGTCCGAGTGCATTCATCTCGATGTCACGGGCACGGCCGGTTTCTTCGGCGGCGAGGCGTCGCTCGTCCGCACGGCCGTCTGGACATTCGCCGCCCGTGGCCTGCACGCGCGGGCCGCCGTCGCCGACACGTGCTCAGCCGCGTGGGCCGCCGCGCACCACACCGACATGCTCGCGCCGCCCGGCGCCGTAGGCACGACAGTGGCCGTGGTGCCGCAGAGGCATGCCGACGATCCGGCCGGTGGTGTCCGCCGCACCGCTGTGCGGAGGCGGCGGCGGTGGGCGATGGTGCCGAAGGGGGAGGCGGCGGCGCTGCTGGCCGGCTTGCCGGTGTCGGCGCTCCGTCTCGACATCACCACCATCTCCCTTCTCGGTGAGGTGGGCATCGATTCGATCGGCGGCGCGCTGCGACTGACAGGAAAGAGCCTGGCCGCACGGTTCCCTCCCCTGCTCTCCCGGCGGCTGGCG
>CAJBSQ010000720.1 GCA_903958265.1 uncultured Planctomycetaceae bacterium | reverse complement strand
CGTGGCCCGTGACAGCATCGCATGAGTTCCGCCGAGATGACATCTGATGGCCCGATGACCACCCGAATCCCGCCCATCCTACGACTCGTCTTCGCAGCCTGCACCGTCGGGCTGTTCGGTGAACTCCCCAAAGCCGATGAACCGCCGGCTGGCAGCCTGCACACCGCCGATCTTCTCGCCCGGTGCCTGGCGATCGAGCCCGCGCGGCCTGCCTTCGCCAAGGAGGCGATGGTGCCCTATGTCGCCCGGCTGCTCGCGGGACGCGATCTGGACCGGGCGGTGGCCGGCTGGCGCTCTGCCGCCGAGGAGGCCAACCAGACCGCCATCCCCAAGGCGCCGTCGACCATCCCCGATCCGTTCAACAAGCACGCGCTAGTGCATGCCTGGATGCTCTGTCGCGGAAGCTCGCACCTGCCGGCTGACTCCGCGGCCACCATCGCCGCCGCCACGAAGGAATACGTCTGCCGATACGGCCATCGCGAGTGGCGGGGCTACGGCGCGCTCAACTTCCGCCTGATGAGCGACGGCGCGGGACTGATCGCGGCCGAGCAGTGGCCCGATCTCGTGGATGCCGACGGGCTCGACTCGGTCGGCATCCGCGCCGCCACCCGCGAGCGGTTGCTCGGCACCTTCAACGAGATCGTGCACCGCAACGCCTCGGAGTACGGCGCGCCTACGTATCTTGGCATCGATCTCGTGGCCGTGAAGATGCTCGCCGACTTCGCCGCCGACGAGACTGTCCGCCATCGGGCGGCGATCACGCTCGACACGATGCTCCTGCATGTGGCGTGCGCGTGGCACCGCGGCTATCACGTGAGCCCCGCGAGCCGAGCCAAGTTTTTCCCTGCGAGCATGACCGGCCCTGACGCGATGGACTGCACCGCCGCGATCGGCTGGCTCCTGTACGGTGCCGAGCGGCCCGTGCAGGGTCTCTGCGAGCACCACTCAGGCTGGTTCGCGTTTCCGGGTAGATACAAGCCTCCGGAAATTCTTGCGGCCGTTGCCGGCGACCGCGGCACCGCGTTTACGCATCGCGGCAGTCGTGGCGCGACCATCCGGTTCACGATCCACCACGAACCGGCCTACGCGCTGGCGAGCGAGTGGACGCTCCTCAAGACGCCCCGCGACTACCACTACAAGGAGTCGCGGCGGCAGATGCTCAGGTGGGTGTCGGATCACCCGCAGAGCTCGTTCATGCCGCTGCAGGAGAACGCAAACCGGCCCTACGACCTCGCTGAGAACAAGGCCAACGCCTTTGGCTACGGCGAGAACCCCTTCGCCCAATCGCTCCAGCACGGCCGCACGCTCGTGGGCGTGTCGGCCGTGCCCGACGACTACCCCTACTGGCGGATTCAGGTGCCGTTTGCCACGACGGGCTCGATCGTCAAGCGGATCGAGCGGGATGGATGGGTCTGTTGCCACGCGGGCTCGACGCTGTTTGCCTTCTGGCTCGGCGGCGAGCCGCACTGGACCGCGCACCGTGTGAAGGAACGCTGCGACGTGCTGGAGAGCGACGCCCGCCGGACCGGCTGGGTGCTCGAGACCTCACCGCTCGAGCCGTTCGCCGGCGGTGGCGTCGCCGCCGAGCTCGACCGCTTCGCCACCGCGGTCGTCGACCGGACGAAACTCGACGCATCGGGCCTCACCGCCGACCGACCGCGGCTCGCGTTCACATCGCTCTCAGGCCACACGCTCGACATCACCTACCGCCCGCACGGCGAGGCCGTTGATCGTCAGCACCTCGTGGACGGTGAGCCCGTGGACTACACCTCGTTCCCGCTGCTCGGCAATCCGTGGGTCCGACAGGCCCTCGATGGGGATGACCTCGTGATCTCCCACGGCGGTCGCACGCTCCGCTACGACTTCCAGGCCTGGACGCGCAGTGAGCACGCACCCTGAACCGGTATCACCCGCCGAGTCGCCGGTTTTTTCGGGACGGCAAACCAGCCAGATCGCGGGAGTCGATGGCGAGGGATTTCACGGCGGAGGCCGCACGGGGCTCCGGCGAAAGGTATACAAGGGACATGCGGGCGCCGATGGGCGCATGCACGACGTAGGTGCCGTTCCGGGAGGCGGCCGATATCCAGATGGCTGACACCTTCTTTTCGATCACCAACACCGTCGCCCTCCTGGCCTGGGTGGCGCTCGTGCTGTTTCCCAGTCGGCGAGCCGTGTCGCACCTGCTCTGCGGGATCGTCGTGCCCGCCGTGCTCGCGGCCGGCTATGCCGCGGTGATCGGCTGGAAGCTCTCGCAGGACGGCCCGCCGCCCGGCGATCTCTCCACGATCGGCGGCCTCAAGGCGATGTTCGCCGACGACTGGGTGTTTGCGGCGGCCTGGGCCCACTACCTCGTGTTCGACATGGTGGTCGGAGCCTGGATCGCCCGCGATGCCGTCCGACTCGCGATCCCGTGGCCGCTCCGCACGGTCTGTCTCGTGCTCACCTTCCTGCTCGGCCCGGTGGGGTTTCTGCTCCACGTGGTCACGCGGCTCACGCTGCGGCGGGCGGTGGCGACCGACGCCGGCCCAGCCACGCCCATGCCGTGACGGCGACGGGCGCCGCGAGGCACGCCACCGCCACGCCGAGCACCGCCGCCGTGGCGGGAACCACGTCGAACCGTGCCCGACCGAGTGCGGTCTGCGCGACCGCGTAGACCAGAAACAGCATCGAGCCGGCGGCCGACAGCGCCACGAGCCGCCAGCGGACGGCATCCACGACACCCGCCTGCCGTGCCCCAAAGGCCAGCGCCGGCAGCCACTGCACCGCATGGATCACGACGCCATGCGGAAACTTCGGGACGCCGCCGGCGCCCAGTCGCGTGGGCTCGAGCCCCTGCTGAAGCTGCGTCTCGCCGTAGATCCCCACCCAGATGCCGAGCAGGCACGAGACGAAGAGCAGGAGCATCCCGGTGCGGGCCGCGAGGAGCATGTCGGCCGCCACGGCGGGCCTGCGGAGCAGCAGCCGCAGCGTGAGGTCGCCGATCACGAGCGTGACCGCCACGATCAGCACCCCCATGGTGTCGAAGAGCAACGAGTCGAGAGGCGTGGCGCGGTTGAAGTGGCTGCCCACGCCCCGCCACCGCTGAAGGTCGATCAGGAACACCTCCACAAAGAGCGCCCACGCCGTCGCTGCGGCGAGCAGCCGGTCGCCCCAGCGCCAGCCGAGCATCGACCAGACCCAGCCGAGCGAGATCGCCGTCAGCCCTCCGGAGATCCCGAACAGGATCGGCTTTCGCCAGGTGACGGGGCCCTCCCACGGGCCGCCCAGGATGGCCCAGATCGGCACGTGCGCCAGGCCGCTGGCCACCATCACCAGCCCGAGCAGCACGAGGGGTCGCGCCCGGCGGTCGGCCCACCAGGAATCGGCACGGGTCTCGGGGGTGTTCGCAGGCATGTGGTGGAAGTGTAGACGCCGATCCTCCACACTGCGGAACATGAACACGAGAACCTTCGGACGGACGGGCTGGCAGGTGTCGGAGATCGGCTTCGGCGGCTGGGGCATCGGCGGCGGGGCCTGGGGCGGGGCCGACGACGACGAGTCGATGGCGGCCCTCCATGCGGCCCTCGACGCCGGCATCGACTTCTTCGACACGGCCGACGTCTACGGCGACGGCCGCTCGGAGCGGCTCATCGGCAGGCTTCGCCGCGAGCGGACGGAACCGTTTCGGGTGGCCACGAAAGCGGGCCGTCGGCTCTCGCCGCAGGTGGCGGCTGGCTACACCGCCGAGAATCTCACCGCGTTCGTCGACCGCAGCCTTATAAACCTGGGTGTCGAGCGGCTCGACCTCGTCCAGCTCCACTGCCCGCCGACCGAGGTCTACTATCGGCCCGAGGTATTCGCCGCCCTCGACGACCTCGTGGCCGCCGGCAAGCTCGCCTTCTACGGCGTGAGCGTGGAGAAGGTGGAGGAGGCGCTCAAGGCGATCGAATACCCGAACGTGCAGAGCGTGCAGATCATCTTCAACGCCTTCCGGCTGCGGCCCGCCGAGCTCTTCTTCGAGCAGGCCGTGCGGCGACGGGTGGCGGTCATCGCCCGCGTGCCGCTCGCCAGCGGCATGCTCTCGGGCCGGCTCACCCGCGACACCAGCTTCCCCGACGACGACCACCGCACGTTCAACCGCGAGGGGGCCGCGTTTGACAAGGGGGAGACGTTTTCGGGCGTGCCCTACGAAGCGGCGCTCGCGGCGGTCGAGCAGCTGCGGCCCTTGGTGCCGGAGGGTGTCACGCTCGCCCAGTATGCCCTCCGCTGGATCCTCGCCTTCGAGGCCGTGACCTGCGTGATCCCGGGCGCCCGCAACGCGTCCCGCGTGGTCGAGAACGCGGGGGCGGCCGACCTGCCGCCCCCGTCGCCTGAAGCACTGACGGCCGTGCGGCAGGTCTACGACTCGCTCGTCCGACCCCTCGTGCATCACCGGTGGTAGTGATGGGCATGGCCGGGAGTCAGGCTGACGTCACCGTCGACATCCTCGTCGTCGGCGCCGGGGCCGCGGGCCTGTTTGCCGGCACGTGGGCGGGCCGGGCCGCCCACGCGGCCGGCCGGCCGCTCACGATCGTGGCGGTCGACGGGGCACGAAAGCTCGGCGCCAAGATCCTCGTGGCCGGCGGCGGTCGCTGCAACGTCACCCACCATGCGGTGAGCGAGGCTGACTATGGCGGGGCCACGCCGCCGGCGATCCGCAAGGTGCTCAGGCGGTTCTCCGTGGCCGACACCGTGCGCTTCTTCAGCGCGGCGGGCGTGGAGTTTTATCGGGAGGATACCGGCAAGCTCTTTCCCACGACCGACTCGTCACGGACGGTGCTCGACGCGCTGCTCCGCGAGGCGCTCGCCGCGGGCGTGCGGCTTGTCCATCCGGCTCGTGTCACGGGGCTCGACCGAGATGCCGAAGGCTTCGTGGCGACGACATCGGCCGGCGAGTTTCGTGCCCGCCGCGTGATCCTCTGCCCAGGGGGAAGGTCGCTGCCCAAATCGGGCTCCGACGGCGGCGGTTTCGAACTCGCCCGGTCGCTGCACCATTCGCTCACCGCGCCGATCGTGCCGGCACTGGTGCCGCTGCTGCTTCCCGCCGGCCACTGGATCACGTCGCTGTCGGGCCTCGCGCTGCCCGCCACCCTCACGCTCCGTTCCGGCACGGGCAAGCGGCTCCACGCCGCGACTGGCAGCACGCTCTGCACGCATCAGGGACTCTCCGGGCCCGCCGTACTCGACATCAGCCGCCATTGGCTCGTGGCCCGCCACACCGATCCGGCGGCAGCGCTCTGGATCAACTGGCTGCCCGGCGAAACGGCCGAGTCGATCGACCGCCTCCTCGTCGACGGTCAGCGGCGCGGGCCGCTTGCGGTGCTCCGCGAACGGCTCACCGAACGGCTCGCCCGCTGCCTCTGCGGCGCGGCCAACGCCCATGCCACGGGCGACCTGACCCGCGACGCACGGCGGGCGGTCGCGGCGGCGGTTGTCGCCTCGCCGCTGCCGATCACGGGCGACCGTGGCTTCACCGTGGCCGAGGCGACCGCCGGCGGCGTGCCGCTCACGGAGGTCCGGCTCGAGACCATGGAAAGCCGCAACTGCCCGGGACTGCATTTCGCGGGAGAGGTGCTCGACGTCGACGGCCGGATCGGCGGCTTCAACTTCCAGTGGGCCTGGTCGAGCGGGTTCGTCGCGGGCGAGGCGGCCGCGAGGCAGCTGCTTCAGCCGGCAGCGGACGCCGCGGCCGACACCGGCAGTGATGCTGGAGCCGATGTCACCCGCCCCGCCGAGACCTCGTAGCGGAACGAGCCCTGTGTCAGATCGATCAGATTGATCGCTCGCGGTGCCGCTCGCGGCAGATATCGGGCGACGGCCGCTTCGACGTCGGCGTAGGGGATGTCGTCGGCGGTCGCTCGGCCCAGAGGCCAGCGGAGGTGGTCGCTGGCGCCGCAGGCGGTGGCAACCCGCTCCGCCAGCGTGGGGAAAACGCGGGACGACCGCAGCACCGTCGACGGCGTCCGCCATGGCGACCAGCGGTTGGGGTCGGTCGGACCGACGAGCACGACGGCCGGCACGCCGACCGACGCGGCCAGATGCACGAGGCCGGTATCGACCCCGATGCACAGGTCGGTCCGCACCGCCAGCGCTGCGGCGTCGGCCAGCGGCACGAGTTCGGAGAGGTCATGGAAGTGCGCGGCGATCCGTGGTCCCGCCGCCTCGCGAAGCGCGTCGTGGGCGGCCGCGTCGGCCGGCCCCCCGCAGAGCACCAGTTCGCAGCCGCGGTCTTCGACCAGCCAGTGAATCAGGCGAAGCCACCGGTCTACGGGCCAATGCTTGAGGACATCGGTCGACTGAATCGCCAGGAACACCCGGGGCCGACCTGCCGGGAGGCGATCGAGCAACGGTCCGACGCGAACGGCCGACGACGGTGGTACCCAGTTCTCGTTGTGGCCGTCGTCGATCGCAGCCCCTTCGGCGCGGAGCAGGTCGAGGTAGGTCTCCGCCTGGTGGCGGCCGCGGCGACGGCGGATCCGTTGCGTCAACAGCGGGCTCGACTCGCCGGCGAACCCGATCCGGCAGGGAATCCCCGCCAGCATCGCCAGCGTTGCGGCAGACAGCGACGGCTTGAGGAGGTAGGCCCTGGTGTAGCCGCGGGACCGCAGCCATGCCGCCTGGGCCTTGAGCCCGGCATACGCGCCGGAAAGCCCGCCCCGCCGTCCCTTGGGCGGCCGGCTCCAGGAGATCCGGTCGTCGACGTAGGGGCAGTGGGCGAGCACGGCCCGCGGCCCCCCTTCGGCACAGACGTCGATCACCGCCCCGGGATGGGCCTGCCGCAGATTCCGCAGGAAGGGAATCGCCAGCAGCGTGTCGCCGATGTACTGCGTGCAGACCACGAGGATCCGCTCCCGCGTCGTCCCGGCGGCTTCCTGACGGCGAGCGATCATCGAGCGAAGCCCACGAAGAAGCTGAACAGCTGCTTGCTGTCGTACGGGGCGTAGGCCACCGGGACGGCGAAGTCGAGTGCGATCGGCGCCGGACCCATGGCCGGGAGCGTGATCCGCAGGCCCACGCCGGGCGCGACCCGCATGTTGTTGAGCGAGACGTTGGATTCGACGGTGCCGACGTCGGTGAAGACCACACCGCGGAGCGTGTCGTCGGCCGTGATCGGAAACATGTATTCGATCGTGTTGAGCCATTGGAACGGACCGCCCACGATCGCGGCCGGCTCGCCCGCCGATGGCTCGGTGCCCGCGGCGGTCTGCCGGGGACTCGCCCCGCGAAACACGAAGCCGCGAATCGTGTTGTAGCCGCCGGCGAAGAAGTTGTCGTAGGCGGGCGTGTTGTCACCCGAGATGCCGAGCACGGAGCCGACCGAGAGCACGTGGCGACCGGAGCCGTCGGGCCGCTCGTTGAGCAGGAAGTACTGCCGCGCCTCCGCGATGCCGCGGGGATAGACGAAGGTGCCGATCACCTGCTCGAACTCGAGCGTGGCGAGATGCCCCTGCGTGGGGAGGAACGGGCTGTCGCGGGTGTCGTGCACGAGGCCCGCGCTGAACCCATAGACGGAGTTGGTGCCAAGCATGTCGACGATGTCGGGCGTCAGGATCCGCGGGTTGAAGACGTCGACGCTCTCACCGCGGAAGCCGGTGTTGACCGACAGATCGGGGGCGAACTGGAACTGGTAGCCAAGGCCGATGCGGCCGCCGGTGCGGGCCTCGGCCCAGTCGTAGAAGTAGCGGGTGTAGTAGGAGGCCGAGAGCGAGAGGCCGATCCGCGTGTCAAAGAGATACGGTTCCTGGAAGGTCGCCATGTACCGCTGGAGTTGGGTGCCGGGCGCCGCCTCGAGCCGGAATCGCTGGCCGGCACCGCGGAAGGCGGTGCCGTTTTTGATGTCGTCCCAGCTGCGTGGCAGCCGCAGGATGTCGAAGTTTTGTTCGTCGACGACGATGTTGCCGACGAGCCCGGCGTTGGAGTTGACGCCGGCCCCGATCATCAACCGTCCTGTCTGCGTCTCCTCGGCGTCGACGTCGACGATCACGTAGGGTTCGCTGCCCGGGAAGACCTGGGCGGGATCGCCAGCGAAGTCGGGCGCCATGCCCGGCTGCTGAAATCCCGGTGGCTGGTTGGGATCGAACTGGGCAACGGGCGTCGCGTCGAAGGGCCCACCCGCGGCTCCGACAGGCTGCATCAGCGGCGGCTGACCGGGGAACCCGGGGGCCACCTGCTGCTGCGCCGTGTAGACGGGGGGCGGCGGCGCGACCATCCGTGAGTAGTCGACGGCGGTGGGAGCCGCGGCCGGCAGGGGGGCCCCGCCCCAGGCCTGTGGTGGCGCGGCGTTGACCTGCTGCTGCGGCACCGCCGGCTGCCAGACCTGGGCGGGCTGCGGCTGCATGCCCGGGACCTGGAAGCCGCCCTGCGGCGGTACGCCGGGCTGGGCCACGAACGGCTGCGGCGCCATCATCTGCTGCGGAGCGACGGGGGCCACCGGATAGCCCGGGCTCTGGCCGCGCCACACCGCACCCCCGGCCACCGCTGCGGCCGGCTGGGCCGCTGCCGGAGCGTTTGTCGGGCCCGGCTCCTGGGCCGCCTGCTGCTGGTCGTTCCATTCACCTTCGAGCACGAGGTCGATCACCCGCTCGTCGTCCCCGTCAACGCCGCCGTCGGGGCTCTGGCCGCGGAAGCCCGGAGGCCGCTCGGGCTCGGGTTCGCGGGCCATTCGCGTATCGTCGGGCTCGGGCTTGCTGAACACGATCTTCGGCCCTTCCCCCTTCGAGGCGTCGGCGAGGAACAGACTGCTCGACTTCAGCCGCCGTTCGTCGTCGCGAAGCTTGCGAATGTCGAGGATGTCGCCGGGACGTAGCGAGAGGCGGTTGAGGACGGTGCTGTGCCGCGTGTGCGGATGCTCGCCGCGGATGCGGACGTTGATCTTCCCGACGCGATACCGCTGCCCTTCGGTGACGTTGTAGACCAGGTCGAGCTGCCCCGGCTCCTCGAGAAACCGTGGATCGGCCCGGATGTCGGCGAACACGAACCCCCGGCCGCCATAGATGTCGCGGATCAGGTTGAGGTCGGCGTCCATCCTCGACTGGTTGAAGTGCTCCCCCCCCTTGAGCTTGAGGTCCCGCTCGAGGAACTCGTTCTTGAACTTGCTGTTGCCGATGAAGGAGACGTTGCGGACGGTGTATCGCGGCCCCTCGCTGATCACGAACGTAAGGTGCGTCCAGTCGCGGTTGCCCTCGTGAACCACCTCCACCTCGCGGCCCACCTTGGCCTGGAAGAATCCGAGGCTGCGGTAGTAGGCCGTCAGCGTCTCGACGTCCTGCTCGATGACCGTCCGGTCGATGTTGCCGCCGATCAGCCAGAACACCCCCGGCTTCGACTTGATCTGCGTGAGCAGCCGCGCATCACTGGCGATCGTGTTGCCGACGAAACTCGTCCAGAGCGACTTACGGTTGTGCCCCTCATCGATCAGGAACACCGCCCCCTTGTCTCCCTGCTTGTCGCCCTCCACGGTCGTGACCCGCGCCGCCTCGTAGCCCTTCTCCTGGTAGTGCGATTCGATTCGCCGCCGGGCTTCTTCGACCACGTAGGGATCCATCGCGTCGCCGACGTCGATCTCTGCCTTTTTGCGGAGCGTGCGGGTGGTGACCCGCTCGTTGCCGACGTACTTCACATACCGCAGCATCGGCCGCTCGACGACCTGGAAGACCACCACGATGCCTTCGGCCACGCGGACATACTTGGGGTGCACGTCGACGAACTTCCGCGACCGGTGCAGCGTGCGGACGTCTTCTTCGATCGCCTGGGTGTCGAAGATCTGGCCGGCGCGGGTGACGAGTTTGGGGAGCTTCGAGACGTCGGTGGCGTGGTTGCCCTCGATCCGCACCTCGACGATCACCTCGCCCGGATTGGTCGGGGCCGCCGCCTCGGCCGCGACGGGGGGCAGCGGCAGCGGTTCGGCCGCCGGTTGGGCGACCGCCACGGCTGCCGCGAGCCACGCCAGGAGCGGGACCAACGTCCGCGAAGGATTGCCGATCGTGAACAAGCTCGTGGCCATCGAGGGTGGGGTGCCCGGGTTGCGGCGGCGGAAGCCGGGGAGGAATAGCCGACCCCGACCGACCGCCACAAGCCGAAAAGTGTCACCTCGCCACCCGGCCACCGCCGGGCGTGCGGCCCGGGGGCAACCCTGCCGGAAAGCTGGCCTGAAGTGGGCGGCTCGCTGCATCTTGCCCAGACATCGATGCTTGACTCGACCGCGCGAACCGCTGTACGTTTACCGTCAGATTCAGCGACTTTCGGCCGGTTTTCCAGGGAATCGGCGTCCCTTCGTCGGCTGCCCCGGCCGCCGGCCCCATCATGCCGCCGATGGTCATCGATCTGCGCCGTTCCGAGGATGCCCGCGACGTGGTGCATCGCGCGGTGCAGGCGCTCGCCGAGGGCCGCTGCGTCGCGTTCCCTACCGAGACCGACTATGTGGTCGCGGCGAGTGGGCGATCGGCCGAGGCGGCCGCAGCGCTGGTGGCGATCGCGACGCGACGCGATGGTGAGCCGTTGCTCTCGCTGGCGCTCAAGAGCGCGGAGGAGGCGCTCGACTGGGCACCCCGGATCACGGCCGTGGGTCGACGGATCGCCCGCCGCTGCTGGCCCGGACCGGTGTCGATGATCGTGCCCGACGACCATCCCGAGAGTCTGGTGCATCGGCTGTCGGAGCCTGCCCGTGCCGCGCTGGTCGGCGCTGGCCGGCTGCGGCTGCGGATTCCAGGGCACCCGCTCCTTGCCGACTGCATGCGCATGCTGCCGGGCCCGGTGATGCTCGCCGAGCCCGACGGAACCGGCGGCCCACCGATCACCGTCGAAGACCTGCTCGGCCGCGCCGCGTCGGCGCTGACGCTGGTGGTGGACGACGGCCGCACGCGGTATGCCCAGCCGCCGTCGACGATCGAACTCACCGGAGACTCCTTTCGCATCGTTCGCCCGGGAGTGGTGAGCGAGGAGACGCTCCGCCGGCTGTCGAGCCTGATGGTGCTCTTCGTGTGCACGGGCAACACCTGCCGCAGCCCGATGGCGGAGGCACTGTTTCGCGTGATGGCGGCGGAACAGCTCGGCTGCCGGCCCGACGAGATCGAGCGGCATGGCGTCGTCGTCGCCAGCGCCGGAATCGCCGCCTGGGGCGGCGGCCCTGCGAGCGGCCACGCCGTTGAAACGATGCAGGAGATGGGAGCCGACCTGGGCGGCCACGAGAGCCAGCCGATCACCGAATCGCTCGTCGCCCAGGCCGACGTCATCCTGACCATGACGGCCGCTCACCGGGCCGCAATCCTTGCGCAGTTTCCCGAGACGGGAGGCCGGGTCGCCATGCTCGCCCCGGACCGCCGGGACGTGCTCGATCCGGTCGGCGGAACCCTCGAAACCTATCGGAAGTGTGCCCGGCAGATCCACGGGCATCTGGCCGCACAACTCGATACACTGGGACTCCGACGGGGGATCGTGTGATCCCCGGAACGACACCCGTGCGGCGGGCGAATGCGAGGAGTTTCGGGACCCATGCGGATTGCAATCGGCAGTGACCATCGGGGCGTGGCGGCACGCAAGCGGCTCATCGGACTGCTCCAACGGTTGGGCAACGAGGTGATCGACTGCGGCTCCGACGGCGATCAGGCCGTCGACTATCCCGATATCGCCGCCGACGTCG
>CAJBSQ010000719.1 GCA_903958265.1 uncultured Planctomycetaceae bacterium | reverse complement strand
GACCCAGCGACGGGCATGTGCAGGTAGGAAAACCTGCACCTACTCAGGAAGCCGGGTGAGCGGGCTCGATCGCCTTCGCGCGACGGCCGCTGCGGTCACCGCGGCGGCCGCGAGCAGCCATGCCGACGCCGGCTCCGGGACCGCGGCCACCGCGGCGAAACTGCCGGTCGGCCCGTAAGCCCCCGCATCAAACAATCCTGTCGCCAGAAACTGAGCGGCATCCAGGATGTCGACGATTCCGTCGTAACTGAAGTCGCCTTCGATCCAGCCCGCCGCCACGCCCGTGTCAAACTTGCCAAGCGCGAGAAAGTTACCCACGTCGAGGATGTCGATCGACCGGTCGAGGTTGGTGTCGCCGGCCGCCGCGTACGCGAAGGTCAGCGAGCCGTCGCCGTTGTCGAGCCAGCCGACACTGCGGGAAACGCCCCGGGCCACATCGGCCGCCGCGGAACTCGAGGTGATCCCGCTGGTGCCGGTCCACGAGCCGTCGCTGCGGCGGCCCGCGATGATCGCCGACACGAGGTCGGCGGCCCCGAGACCTGCGGCCACCTTGATTGAGCCGTCTCGCACGTCTGTCAGGCCGCCAGCGTTTGGCGACAATCCCCCGATGGTCGCCGCCAGTCGCGAGGCAATCGTCAGCGTGCCGCCCGCGAGCGAGGTCACGCTGCTCGCCGAGAGGGCGTTGGCGTCGTCGAGCCTGAGGATGCCGCCACGCACCGAGGTCGGCGCTAAAAGAGAGCCCGTACCAGCCAGGGCGAGTGTGCCCGGGCCCGTCTTCGTGAGACTGCCCGTCGATCCCGAGAGGGTCCCGGTAAACGTCCCACCACTCACCGTCACAGCTGCCCCGCCGAGCACCACCCGGCCGCCAGACAGCGTGGTGATGGTCGCCGTGGAGCCGGAGAGCGTCACCGAGCCCGACGCCATTGTGCCGATCGTGGCGGGGCCGGCGAGCGTCGCGATCCCCCCGGCAAACCGCGTGATGCCAGCCGACCCGGTCACGCTGACCGTGCCCCCTGACACCGTCCCGCTGACGAGGCCACCCGCAGTCACGCTGCCACCGCTGATGCCGCCGGTCAGGCTGCCAATCGCCGTCACGGTGCCGGCCGATACCCCGCCACCGATCACCGCATGGCTTGCAAACCGCGTCGATCCGGTGCCCGACAGCCCGGCGAGCGTGGTCGTGCCGGTCGCGGCCGTGAAGGCGATGCCCCGGCCACCCGAACCGCTGTTGGTCACCGCCGCCAGCGACAACCCCGTGCCGCTGATCGCCACCGACCCGGTCGCAGCGACCGAGAGCGGGGCCGCGGCGTTGTAGCCGGCCGCCGAGAGCACACCGCCATCGACTGCGATCGACGAGGTGTTCTGGATCGCCGCAGCAACGGCAGACAGCGTGCCGCCCGAGACGATCGTCGCCCCAGTGAACGCCTGCGACCCCGACAGCCCGAGCGATCCCGACAGCAGCCTCACCGCCCCCGCGCCGCTGATGGCGTTCGCAAACGCCCCGCCGTAACTGTCGGTGCGGTTGAAGCCCAGCGTGCCGCCGGAGGCCACCGTGATCGCATTCGCCGTTGCCAGCGCTCCCGTCGTGCCGCCGGCCCCGACCGTGAGCATGCCGGCCTGGATCGCCACGCCACCGCCGAGCGCCGTGCCGGTGCCGGCAAGGGCGAGCACCCCCGTGCCCGACTTGGTAAGACCGGCCGATCCCGTGAGCGTGCTCGTGATCGTCGACGTCACGCCGGAGGCCACCGTGATCGAATTGGCCGGTCGGTTGAATCCGCGGAAGGCCAGCGTGCCCCCGGTCAGGGTGTAGCCGGCGGTCCGGAAGTCGAGCCCGCCGGCCGCGCCCACGGTGCCCGACACCGTCACCGTGCCACCGACGCCGTCGAAGATGCCAACGGCATCCTGCACCCAGATCGTGGAGCGCTCCTTCCAGGTGGAGGCCAGCGTGCTCCAGGTGCCGCTGCCCCCCGTGCCGCCCGTGCCCGACCAGCGCACGCT
>CAJBSQ010000718.1 GCA_903958265.1 uncultured Planctomycetaceae bacterium | reverse complement strand
GCGCTGCACCGCCCCGACGCTCTCTCCGGCGGCGAGCAGCAGCGCGGAGCGATCGCGCGGGCGCTGGTGACCGCGCCGGCGATCGTGCTAGCCGACGAACCAACAGGGGCCCTCGACTCGACCAACTCGGCCCGCGTCGTCGAGCTGCTCCAGCGGCTCGTGGCAGACCGGCAGCAGACGGTGATCCTGGTCACGCACGATCCGGCGGTGGCCGCCGCGGCCGGGCGGGTGGTGCGGATGCGGGACGGCCGGATCGAGTCGGATGGTGTGGTTGGAGCCGCCACCCCATGAGGTTCCGTACCCTGCTCCTGCGGCAGTGGCGAAACCGGCCGGGGCGGGCGCTGGCCGCGGCGGCGAGCGTGGCCGTGGCCGTCGGGGCCGTGGTGGCCACGTGGGCCGCCGCCGAGGCGTCGCGGGAAGGCTACCGGCGGCTCACCGAGACCGTGGCGGGTGTGCCTTCGATCGACGTCACGGACCGGGATGGCGGCCGATTCGACGCCACGCTCGTCCCTCGGCTCGTCGACGTGCCGGGCGTGCGGGCCGTGGTGCCGCTTTTCTACCGGCCCACGCTGCTCCGCGTCGGGGAGAACCGCCTCCGGGAGATCGCCGTCGGCGTGGATGCGGCGGCGCTCGTGGCGACGGGCCTGCTTACGCTCGAGGCTGGCCAGCCCTGCCGCGAGAGCGATGAGGTGGTGCTCGACGCTACGCTCGCGAAGGGGCTCGGTGCGGTCGTCGGCGACGAGGTGCTGTTCTTCGCGCGGCGGCGGGTCGCCCGGATGCGGGTCACCGGGCTGGCATCGACCGACTCGCTGCGGTGGTTCGCGGAGGGGGCGACGGTGGTGGTCGACATTCACGTGCTGGAATCGATGTCGCTCGCCACGGCGGAGGTCGACCGCGTCCGCGTCGCCCTCACGGCCGATGCCGACCGTGCCCGGGCGCTCGCCGAGGTGAGCAGGCGGCTGCCCGAATCGCTCTCGGCCGACATCCCGGTCGGCCGTGCGAGCATGGCGGAGGATGTCCTCCACTCGGCCAATCTGGGGCTCGATTTTGTCACCGCGCTGACCCTGGCCATGGCCTGGTTCATCGTCGGCAACGCGATGCTGATGAACGTCGCCGAGCGACGGCGGGGCCTGTCGCTGATGCGGCTGCTCGGGGCCACGGGCCGGCAGGTGCGGCGGCTGGTGACGGTGGAAGCGGCGATTCTCGGCGGGGTCGGCGCCGCCGCGGGGGCCGTGGCGGGCCTGGCCGCCGCCGGGCCGATCTCCGCGGGCATCTCCCGGGCGCTGCAGACACCGGCGGCTGGGCTCGCGGTGCATCCGCTGCTTGTGCCCGTGGCAGTGACGCTCGGCGTGGTCGTGGCCGTCGCGGCCGCATGGTGGCCGGCGCGGCAGGCGACCGCGCTCGATCTCCTGGAGGGCCTCTCGGCGGCCCCGGCCGCGCCGCCGAAGTCGTCGCTGCGGAGCCTCCTGGTGGCGGCGGCCGTGCTGATCGGCGTGGCCGCCGTGTCCGAGGGGCTGATGATCGTCGGCATCTGGCCGCCGCGGGCCTCGGTTATCTCGGGGATCGCGCTGCTGCTGGCGTTCGTCAGCGTGACGCCGTTCCTGATGATCCCGCTGGTGCGATTCCTGGGCCGCTTCGTGCCCGCGGGGTGGCGGATCGAGCGGACGCTGGCCGTGGAGCAGATCGTGCGACAGCCGATCCGCACGGCGCTCACCGCCGGCGTGCTCGTCGTGGCCGTGAGCAACGGCATCGGCCTCGGGCATGCGATCCGCGACAGCGTCGACGACGTGCTCGGCTGGTACGGCAAGATGCTCAGGGCCGACTGGGTGCTCACGCAGGCCGGGGCGCTCTCGGTGGCCCGCGAGGAGCGGGCCTCGGAGTCTCGGATGTTGGAGGCAGAGGTGCGCGGCCTCGACGGCGTGGAGGAGGTGGAGGGAATCGGGGTGGCCACGGGCCGGATCAAGGGGACGGTCTGCGTGGTGATTGCCCGCGACATGCCGGCGGGCAAGCCGCCGCCGCTCGAACCGGTTGGGGCGACGGAGGCGGAGGTTCGGGCGGCGCTCGACCGCGGCGAAGCAGTCGCTGGCACCGTACTCGCCCAGCGGATCGGCGTGCAGGCCGGCGACGAGGTGGTGGTGGAGGTGTTTGGCCGGGCGACACCCGTGAAGGTGGCAGCGCTCGTGGTCGACTACACGTCGGGGGGCGCCTCCCTGCACCTCCGCCGCGATGCGGCCAAGCGGCTGTTCGGCATGGAGACGGCCGACGTGCTCCTGGTGACCGCCGCGCCCGGCGGGGCGGCGGCGATTCGCGGACCACTCGAGACCGTCGCCAGGAAATACTCGATGCTGCTGCGGTCGTTCACCGAACTGCGGGGGTACATCGACTCGATCGTCACGGGCGTCGTTGGCTCGCTCTGGTTGATCCTCGGCCTGGGCTTCGTGGTGGGCAGCCTCGGCGTCGCGAATACGGTGACGATGAGCGTGCTCGAGAAGAAGCGGTCGCTCGGGCTGCTGCGGGCCGTGGGCATGCGGCGTGGCCAGGTGGTGCGGATGGTGGTGCTGGAGAGCGTGCTCCTCGGCGTGGCCGCCGGCCTGATCGGCCTCGTGGCGGGGCTGACCACCGCGCTGTTCATCCAGTTCGCCAGCCAACCGCTGCTCGGACACCCGCTGAAAATGCACCTCCGGCCGGGAGTGATCGCCGCCAATCTCGCCGCCGCGGTGGTGGTGACGGCGCTCGCGGCCTGGCTCCCCGCGCGGCGGGCCGTCAAGCTCGACTTGCTCGAGGCGATCTCCGCGGAGTGAGCCGCCGGTCAGCCTGGCAGGTCGATGGTGCGGCCGGTGCGGAACGACTCGTCGGCTGCCAGCACGATCCGCAGGCTGTTGACCGCGTCGGCCATGTGGTCGGCCAGGTCGCGGTCGTGCTGGATCGCGTCGAGGAAAAACTCCTGCTCCAGGAGGCAGAGACCGTCGTGATCGGGCTCGCCGGCACAGTCGATGAGGTCGTCCTTCCTGGCGAATGTACCGTCGGGCTTGAGATCGGCGTGGTGCAGCCGCAGGACCGCCGCCTTGGTATGGGCCTCGATGTCGTCGGTGGCGGCGTCCCCCTCCTTCACGCCGGCGATGCTCACGCAGCCTCGGGGCCCGATCACGTCCTTCACGAAGAAGGCCACCTCGCTCATCATTGGCCCCCAGCCGGCCTCGTACCAGCCCACGGAGCCATCGGCGAACGCCACCTGCAGCTGGCCGTAGTTGTACATCCCGGGCACCAGCTCCTCGGTCAGCCGCGCGCCGATGGCGCTGACGCGGATCGGCCGCGAGCGGGTCATCTGGCACATCACGTCGACATAGTGCACGCCACAGTCGACGATCGGCGACATCGATTCCATCAGTGACTTGTGGGTCTTCCACTGCTCGGCCGACGACTGCTGGTTGAGGTTCATCCGCATCACCAGCGGCTTGCCGAGCGTCTGGGCCGTCTCGATGAACTTCTTCCAGGTGGGATGGACCCGGAGGATGTAGCCGACGACGAGCTTCTTGCCGGATCGCTCCGCCGCGGCCACCACCGCCTCCGCTTCGGCCACGGTCGGTGCCACCGGCTTCTCGAGAAACACGTGGCAGCCGGCGGCGAACGCCTGCGAAGCGTAGTCGGCATGCGTGTCGGGGTAGGTGTTGATCGAGACGGCGTCGGGTTTCGTGGCGGCCAGGGCTTCGCGGTAGTCAGAAAACTGGGGGTAGTCGACGCCAAGGGCGTCGAGCAGGTCACGCCGCGACTTCTCGCCGCGGGAGACCACGCCCACGATCTCGAAGCCCGGCAGCGCGTGGTAGGCCTTGGCGTGCGACTTCCCCATGTGGCCGCAGCCGACGACGAGGATCCGGATGGGCGTGGGCATGGCAAACGTGTCCTGGGGGAAGGGGCGGTGCAGGAAGATAGCCTGTGCGGCGCGGGTTTCGCAAAGGCCGGGGGCGATCAGCCCTTGATCACGCCCAGTGGGCGGAGCCGCGTGATGCCGAGGTCGGCCGTGTGTTTGAAGATCGCGTGCATCACGACGCCCCCTCAGCCAGCGTCGAGCCACCGCGGGAGCGGCGTGTCGGCGTCGAGGCCGAGAATCCTCCGCAGGTCGGCGGTCTGATTCCCGTCGAGCGGCACAAACACCACCGGATCCTGCACGAGCTCGGGGTCGACGAGCCGCCAGCCGGCCACCGTCGTGCCCTCGACGATCGCCGTCCGGCCGTAGCCATACATCATGTTGTCGACGTTGTCGAAAAAGTGGCGAAGCGTGACGGCCTTGGGGTGCGGCCGACGGATGTAATACAGCTCAATCACGTCTCGCCAGAAGTGCGGCACGAACTTCTCCCCCACGTCGGCATGCCCGTAGCAGTTGCGGTTGGTGCCGGCGATGCAGACGGGCAGCGAGCCAAGGGGCAGGCCACGGTCGCGGCAGCGGGTCTCGATCGCGTCGAGCAGGTTGATCAGGAAGTCGGCGCTGAAGCAGTCGTCGCAGACGAGCACGAGGTCGCCAAGATCGACCCCCCCGCCGGCCTGCATCCGCCGTGTCGCGCCCTCGAGCAGCGCGTCGGCTACCCGCTCGAAGCGAATGCCGTAGCTCTGGATTTCAGTCGGCAGGCCGTGGCCGAGCACCACGACCGTCACCGGCGTGGGGCCCGCGGCCGCCTCGCGGACCGCCGCCAGAAACTCATCGGCCACGCCCTCGATCGTCTCGCCGGGTTCATCCTTCTTGAAGATGGTCGTGCTGCCGCCGTAGGCCTCCGCGATCGTCGTGATCTCCTTGGGGCCGAGGCCCCGGGCGGGGTCGAGCAGGCCGATCACGGTGCGGCCCGGTGCGAGCACGGGCCTCGCAGCCACCGTGGCGCGGGCGGCGTCGATGAAGCCCGCGAGCTTGGCCAGGATCGCGATCCGCTCGGGCTCCGGCACCGCTGCGAGCCTGTCGGCGTGCTGAAGGGCGAGGTGGTGCACGGCCGGTTCGATCTGCCGCCAGTGCTTGGCGTCACAGGGCCGGGCCGCCAGCACCGCGGGCGACACGTCTCGCTGAAAGGCGAGGAAGTCGGCGGGAATCACGGGCGCCGCGGCGGCGAGCAGGGCGAGCAGCGAGAGAATGTGAATCACGAAGGAGGGCTCCGGTCGCTCGTCGGGAGGAATGACCCGACATCCCTAGCATACCGGCGGCCGAACGGTGATTCCGCCTCGACTCGTCCAATCCAAACTTTGCATGCGTGAGCCGGGGACGGTATCACTTCGTGCCCACACGCGTTCCCCATCGACCGAGGAGTCTCATGCTCGCCAACGCCACACAGCAGAAGGCCTACGAGGCCGTCTCCGCCGCCCTGCCCTTCCCGATCGATGCCTCCAAGATCACGGTCACGCCCGGCGTGTCGTATGTGAAAAGCGCTGTGAAGGCCCACGACTATGCGGCCGGCGTGATGGCGGCGTTTGGGTCGGTGGTCGAGCATCTCGGCACCATCCGCGGCCTGCCCGCGCAGACCATGAAGCTCGACCGGCGTCACTGCGGCCTCTCGCTCAACAGCCTGCAACTGCTCTTCCAGAACGGCTACAGCACGATCATGGACAAGTGGGGCGTGAACCCCGACAACGGCACGTATCGTGCGAAGGACGGCCGGTTCGTCACGATGATCGGCCTCCATCCGCACCTCCGCG
>CAJBSQ010000717.1 GCA_903958265.1 uncultured Planctomycetaceae bacterium | reverse complement strand
GTCCGTCTGGGACCGATTGATGCTCTCGATGGACGGCCAAGCAGGCAACGTGGTGCTTCCATGATTCAATCAGGCCGGTTCGCACTCATGATGGCTGGGCTGTGTTTTGTGGGCTGCGGAGGCTCAGTATTTCGCTATACATCGGTGACTGGGCAAGTGACCTATGATGACGGGTCGCTCGTGCCCGTGAAGCAAATGGTGCTGAACTTTCATTCTCAAAAAGTGGTTCTTCCGGGATTTCAGTGGCTGTGTAGCTGAGGCCTGAGGTCGAGCCGTCCGCAATAGAAGAGGATACGAGTGCGGTAGTTCCCGAAGGAACGGAACCCGCGGGCCGCGTACTTCAAAGCCTGAATGACGCTATTGAAGCCCTCACTGGTGGCATTGGTGATGCGGTAGAGGAAGTAGCTCAGGAGGTTGGGCAGATGTCGCTTGAGCATCTTTGCCACCCTGACGATCGGCCGAAGACGACACCGCACGCCCCATGCATACCACTGGTCGAAGAACTCCTTGGCACTCGTGGAGTAGACGTATTGCCAGAACCAGCGGAACTCTTCTTTGATCGCCCATGCTCTGGCTGTCTTCAGTCCGTTGTGCCTGATCGCCTCGAAGCGTCGCCGCTGCTGCGAAGACAGATTCGACTTGTTGAAGAGCCAGAGCTGCCGTGTTCCTTTGAGGCGGTCATCGTCCTCGGCTTGGAGGGCCTTGTTCTCGGCCCGTCGGACCTGATCGACCGCCTCTCCGAGATGCTTGGCGACGTGAAACTTGTCGTGCACCAACTCGGCGTTCGGAAGCTGGTGTGCCACCGCATTGGCATAGGCTGGAAGCATGTCGGCGGCGACCGCCCGAACCTCCTGTCGCTGCTCAACCGTTAGCGTCTGGAGGACGGCCTCGGCAGCCGCCTGGGTGCGTTCCGGGACCACGTCAAGAACACGGGAACCATTGAGATCAGTGAGAACGGTGATGTAGTCATGCCCCCTCTTGAAGCTCTTCTCGTCGATGCCCAGGTGGGGAATGTGCGTCGTCTCCCGACGCTCCAAGCCCCTTGCGACCGCGCGATCCATGATGGATTGCACGGCATCCCAGGAGAGGCCGAGCAGGGCGGCCGCGGCATTCACGGTGCGGCAGGCCTGCAGGACTTCGATGGCAAAGGCTTCGAAGAGGAGGGTGAATCTGGAGTGCTTGCCCGCCCATGGCGGCACGATGGTCTTCACGCCATGCTCCCCACACCGGCTCCGGGGAAGGCGGGCGACCAGCTCCGTCGTGAACTGCATCGTGTCCAGATGCCGCCAGCGCCGCTCGTCGGCATGATCGGCGAGACCGCAGGCCTCGCCGCATTCGGGGCAGAACACGCCAGAACCGACGTGCGACAGCCGGATCTCAACTCGTCGATCCTCGATCTGGAGGTCGACAGACTCCACCCGCCAGGAGTCATTGAGGCCAAGCAAACGGGCGTAATGCGATGAGAGTGTTTCCATCTCGGCACTCTACCGAATCGTCGCGTCCCTCAAACTGGCCAGTTCAAGCCACGGAAATCCCCGAAGAACCAAAGTCTCTATGGGGATGGCTGGGTTGTAGCCAACCATCATCGGCTCTTTGACGAGGGAGGTGTCAGTTTCAAAGAGCGAGCCTTCCTCCGCATCCTCGTCCAACTCCTTGTTGGCGAGCATGGCGTAGAGCCGTTGGATC